>NZ_BJEB01000019.1 GCF_005405445.1 Paucilactobacillus nenjiangensis | reverse complement strand
TATTTTTAACGGCTTCCCAACTCAATCAACTCACCTAACTACAACAGACAAACAATTCAAAGACCGAATTATCTGCCTGTTTAGGTTAGTGCTCGTTAATTTAGCGAGTTACTCAGCACTTACTCTTCTACTATCGACACCTCATACTTATGTCCAGCAAGAATACGGGCAGCAGTGTAATTATTGAGGCCAGGACGATGGGTGATGTAGATTTTTTTATTGGTAGGGACTTCAGCGAGTCGGTCACGTAAGTCGTTTAAAGGAATACTGAGATTAGGCGTGATGGAACCGGTATTGGTCTTGCCATCTTCATGGATTGCTAAGAAGAAGGCGGACTTTAAATCGTCGGCTGGAATTTCTTTCAAAGGGACCATTAAATCGGCTTGGTTCAATTGATTAATGGCGACATAACCGGCGGTATTTAAAGGATCGCGTGTGGTTGAATATGGTGGTGAGTATGGCAACTCTAGATCAGGCAAGTCATGAACCGTTAAGTTACCAGTAATGGCAACTGAGAGTTCCCCAATCCGTTTATCTACACCAGAGTGACCAATTGCCTGGGCACCTAGAATAGCACCTGTCGATGGATGATAAGTGACTTTTAAATTCAACCGTTTGGCATTGGGGTAAAAATAAGCATGGTCAAATGGTGTAATAAAAATGCTTTGATAATTCATTACCCCAGCGGCTTCTAACGTCTGTTCGGTATAGCCAGTGTAACTAACGGTCATGTCAAATACTTGCGCAACTCCGGCACCGATGAAACCACGATAGGTGAGATCAGCTCCTAGTAAAGCGTCGGCTAACAAGTGGCCTTGATGATTGGCAGCGCTAGACAGGACACTTTGGATTGGCAAGCCAGTGATATAACTCGTTGTTTCAATTACGTCACCGATTGCGTAAATGTCTGCCACATTAGTTTGTAGGTGTTCATCCACGATGATGTGCTTGTCTGGAGCAAGTGTAATCTTTGCTGCAGGCGCTAGTTCACTATTTGGCACGACACCAGTTACGAAAATTAGCATATCGGTCTTTAGGGTTTCCCCAGAAGAAAGATGAATCGATTTTCCTTGTTCGGTGATTTTGTCGACATTGGCATTGGTGTGAAGATCAATTTTATGTTTGATGAGTTGCTTTTCTAAAATTTCTGTAATTTCAGGGTCAAATGGAGCTGCGACGTGTTCAGAGCGTTCCACAATCGAAACAGTTAAACCTCGAAGCTGAAAGTTTTCGGCTAATTTGATTCCCGCCGTTCCACCTCCAACAATGGTGACGTGATGGGGATGATTAGTTTCAATGAAATCACTGATTTTGTCAGCATCCGTAACGTTGCGAATTGTGAATAAGTTTGTCGCATCAGTTAAACCATTAATTTTGGGCACGGTGGGACGAGCGCCGGTTGCGAGAATTAATTTGTCGTAAGATTCAGTATAAGTAGAACCATCAACTAAATTGGTCGCCGTCACAATTTTCTGTTCCGGGTCAATTGCGGTCACTTCAGTTTGGATACGAACATCTATATTGTTCTTTTCTTTCAAAACTTCTGGAGTGCGTTCAATTAAACTGTCGCGTTCTTTGATGACGTGCCCCAAGTAATAAGGTAAGCCACAGCTGGCAAATGAAATGTGTTGCCCACGTTCGAACATGATAATGTCAACATCTTCATCTAACCGCCGAAGTCGGGTGGCTAATGACGGTCCTCCGGCAACGGCCCCAATAATAATGATTTTCATGATGAATCAGCTCCTTTTGTTATCGTTTTCATTATCGATATTATAGCGTAATTCTAGAAATAAAACCGTTTTGACGAAAAAGCAGCACAGCATCGCCGTTCTGTAGTAATATGAATATTAATAAACGAGGGGGTACTTATTTTGCAAAATGTCTATTTCAATCACGATGGAAATGTTGATGACTTGGTGTCGTTATTATTGATGTTACAAATGCCAGATATCAACTTAACTGGAGTCGGTGTCGTTGGTGCAGATTCATTCGTAGAACCAGCCGTGTCCGCGTCACGTAAAATTGTGGATTTATTTGGCTCGCACTCGCAAGTCAAAGATATTGCTAAATCCAATTCACGACCTGTGCACCAATTTCCAACCAATTGGCGGTTGAGTTCATTTTCATTTGATAATTTTCCGATGCTTAATGAAACTGGCACAATCAAAACGCCTGAAGCCGCTAAACCGGCTCATCTGGATATGATTGATAAATTACAAAATCAAGCCGATAAAACAACCTTGGTCATGACTGGGCCGTTAACTGATTTGGCGCGGGCACTCCAGGTTGATCCCTCAATCACCGACAAAATTGATAAATTATTTTGGATGGGTGGCACGATGAATAACCAGGGCAATGTAAATGATCCTGAGCATGACGGCACGGCTGAATGGAATGCTTTTTGGGATCCCGAAGCAGTCAAAATTGTCTGGGATGCTGATATTGAAATTCAAATGGTTGGTCTTGAAAGTACCGATCAAGTGCCGTTAACAGTAGGATTACGCGATCGTTGGGCTAAACAGCGCCGTTTTCCAGCACTAGATTTGATTGGCCAAGGTTATGCGTTAGTGCTGACTTTTGAAGCTGATTCTAAATATTATTTATGGGATGTGCTGACTGCAATGTCATTTAAGTATCCGGAAATTGTTGAATCAAAGGTAGTTACCGGGGATGTTGAAGTCGATGGCCCTGCTGCTGGTAGGACCTATTTAAAAGATGGTGGTCGCAAAATTACACTCGTCACGGCTGCTCATGAAGATTTGTTCTACGATAAAATCGATGAATTACTTCAATCAGCTGCCAAACCACTTTATTAGACAAAACCTGCCAGGTTTGTTTAACTGTATAATTCGCGCGACGTAGTGGTTGCATTAAATTTCGGTTAGTATTTAAAATAAATTTTGTCAGACGTCAAGTTTGACGATATACTAAAAATAAATCTCTCACAGGAAGTGACACATATGGTACGCAAAGTAACAATCAATGATTTGGCTCAGGCCGCTGGCACATCAGTAACTACTGTGTCTCAAATTTTAAATGGAAAAGGTGACCGCTTTAGTGCAGATACGCGCAAACGGGTCTTAAATTTAAAAGTGGAAATGAATTATGTTCCGGACTTTAACGCTCGGAATTTAATTATGAAATCTGCGCAAACAATTGGAGTTTTAGTGCCAAATGTGGGAAATCCATTTTTTAGTGAATTAATTAAAGGCATTCAGACGATTGCTCGTGAAAATCAATTTATTCCCATTATTTTTAGTTCTAATCATGATGCGGAATTGGAAAAGTATTACCTGGAAAAATTGGTCGAACGATCAGTTAGTGGCTTAATTATTGCCAGTGCCGCAATCACAGCCGAAGTGATTGATGAAATTTTAAATCCGAATAACATTAAATACTTGTTAATTGATGAAAATACTGTAGAAGCAGGCGACACTGTTCAAACTGATGATTATCATGGTGGACAATTGGCAGCTCAGCATTTGATTGATTTGCACCATAAAAAAATTGCAATGATTATTTCAGATTCATTAACGAATAACTTGCGCCGTCGATTACAAGGATTCGAAGATGTCTGCATTAAAAATGATATAGATTTAAAAACCGATATTGTCAAAATTGCATCGCCAATGACTAAAAGGGGCGGTTATGAAGCAGTCACCGAATTAGTGAAGCATCCTGAAGTGACCGCGGTCTTTACGATTAATGATGAAATGGCCGTGGGTGTGTATCGTGGTTTGCGGGAACGCAAAATTGATATTCCTAATGATTTATCCGTTATTGGATATGATGGCATTGAATGGGGCGAATATTTTTCACCTAAATTAACAACTATTCGCCAACCAATTATTGAATTGGGTAAAAAATCTGCCGAAGTTTTGTTGAATCGAGTGAACAATCCCAAGGTAAAAACTCAAACCGTTAATTTGCCAGTCGAATTGGTTGCTCGGGAAAGTACTACCCAAAATACAAAATAGTTGTTGAAAAGGCTTACATTTCATGATAAAATATTTGTACAAGATTAGTAAAAGGTTTTACTTGAGTGTTTAACCAGAAAGAGAGAATTGATTATGGCAAATAAAGTAGTTATCTTAGGTAGTTTAAACGTAGATACCATTTTAAGAATTAAACGAGTACCACAACCAGGCGAAACTTTACAGATGAATGACCGTAGTAGTGCCGCTGGTGGAAAGGGCGCTAACCAAGCTGTTGCAGCTGCGAGAGCCGGCGCTGAAACGAGTTTTATCGGCCAAGTTGGAAACGATGATGCTGGTAAATTTATGATTGAATCTTTAAAAGATGACAATGTCGATACTTCTGGCATCAATGTTGATACTGGATCAGGAACCGGATCAGCTTATATTTTCTTAGATGAAAATGGGCAAAATAGTATCTTGGTCTATGGTGGGGCTAATCAAAAGGTTACAGAAACGGAAGTTAATAATGCTGCAGAACAAATTAAAAATGCAGATTTCGTAGTGACACAATTTGAAACTCCGCAAAAAACAGCTATTGCTGCGTTCAAGTTGGCGAAAGAAAGTGGTGCAATTACCATTCTGAATCCAGCGCCAGCTTCTGAAATGTTACCAGAATTACTAGAATTATCAGATATCGTGGTCCCTAACGAAACTGAAAGTGCTAGTTTAACTGGAATTGAAGTGACGGATGAAGCATCGATGGTTGAAAATGCGACCGCCTTTGCCAAACTGGGTGTGAAAAATTTGATTATCACAGTTGGTAGTAAAGGTGCCTTTTATTCAACTGAGGATGGTCAACATGATTTTGTCCCTGCCTTTAAAGTGGATGCTGTTGATACTACTGCCGCTGGTGACACATTTATCGGAGCACTCAGCTCACAATTAAAGAAGGACTTAAGTAATATTAAGGAAGCATTGACCTTTGCTCAACGCGCTAGTTCAATTACAGTTCAACGTTTAGGCGCAATGCCATCAATTCCAACGAAAGCTGAAATTGAAGCTGCAAGCAAGTAAGTTTTTGGAGGTTAAACGATGGAACAAAATGAATTAAAACAATTAGTCGGTAATGAAGCAGTCAAGTATGTTGAAGATGGCATGATTGTTGGCTTAGGATCTGGGTCAACGGTTAGATACATGGTCGATGCGCTGGGTAAGCGAGTGGCTGATGAAGGGTTACACATTACCGCGGTCGCCACGTCAAATTTCACAGCTAATCAAGCTCAATCATTGGGAATCACTGTTAAAGATATTGACGAGATTGATCAAATCGATTTAACCATCGATGGTGCCGACGAAATTAGTGATGATTTTCAAGGTATCAAAGGTGGTGGCGCAGCTCATTTATGGGAAAAAATCGTCGCCATTAATTCGAAAAAGAATATGTGGATTGTTGATGAAAGCAAGTTAGTTCATCAATTAGGCGCCTTCCCATTGCCATTAGAAGTGATTCCATTTGGTTCAACGCACGTGTTGGCTAAATTGGAGCAGATGGGTTACCATCCAAGTTTCAGAAAAGATGATAATCAGCAATATGTTTTAACTGACGAAAAAAATTATATTATTGATTTACATCTGGGTACGATTGACGATCCATTTGCTCTTGCCAAAGTGTTAAATGGCATTGTCGGAGTCGTCGAGCATGGACTATTTTTGAACGTGGTTGACACGGTAATTGTCGGCACACAAAATGGCCCTAAAGCGCTAAATAAGTAGTAATTAAACCACAGAGATGCGGTTTTAGTTTTAGAAATATTTGAAAGCGTTTACTTTTTGTGATATATTTACTAATGCAAAATAAATTGGACGCTTTTCGCATGTTAAGTAAAACGTTTTATGTAAAAACACAAGGAGGGTTACTGTTTCATGAAGAAAACAACAGTTATTAATTCAGATTTGTCCAGAGTGATTAGCCAAATGGGTCACTTTGATACGTTAGCCATCGGAGACGCGGGGATGCCAGTCCCAGCAACTACTGAAAAAATTGATCTGGCAGTTACCAAGAACTTACCAAGTTTTATTGATGTGGTAACGAACATCATTTCAGAACTAGAAGTGCAAGAAATTATTTTAGCCAATGAAATTCGGACGAATAATCCAAGTCAATTGACAGCAATTCAAAAGTTATTCCCAGACACCAAGATTTCATTCATTGCACACGAAGATATGAAAAAAGATTTGAAGGATGCTAAAGCCTTCGTTCGCACGGGTGAGATGAGTCCGTTCTCAAATATTATTTTGGTAAGTGGGGTAACATTTTAAGGAGGAATATCATGGATATTGAAATGAAAAACATCTCCAAAGCTTTTGGACAAAATAAAGTGCTACGAGATGTCAATTTTTCAATTCACAGCGGCGAGGTCCATGCGCTGATGGGTGAAAATGGGGCTGGTAAATCAACGATGATGAACATCCTAACGGGCTTACTGAGTGCGGATGGTGGAGAAATCTTAGTTGATGGCCAAAAAACACTATTTAAAAATGCACTGGATGCCGAACAACATGGAATTGCATTTATTCATCAAGAAATGAATAACTTTGCGGATATGTCAGTCGTTGAAAACATGTTTCTCAACCGCGAACTCAAAAAAGGGTTTGGAATGTTGGACATGAAGACCATGCGTGAACAAGCTAAAGACGCACTTGACAAGTTAGGTGTAGATATCTCAGTTGATACACCAGTTGGTTCACTCAGTGTTGGTCGCCAACAAACGATTGAAATTGCTAAGTCATTAATGAATAAAACACAAGTTTTGATTATGGATGAACCTACAGCAGCGTTAAGTGAAAACGAAATCGCTAAATTATTTACTATTATTGGTTCGCTCAGAGAACAAGGTGTCGCTATTATTTATATCTCCCACAGAATGGAAGAAATCTTTGAAATTAGTGATCGCTTAACGGTAATGCGTGATGGACTCACAATCAATACTTATGAAACTTCAGAAACTGACGTTAAGCAAATCGTGCACGACATGGTTGGACGTGACATGGGAGACTTTTATCCAGACCGTCAGCCTAAATTTGGTAATGAATTACTCCAAGTTAAAGGTTTGACCAGTGGAGATACATTCAAAGATGTTAATTTTTCAGTTAGATCAGGTGAAATTTTAGCCTTCTCAGGATTAATGGGAGCTGGTCGGACGGAAATTATGCGTGCCATTTTCGGCGTTGATAAGCTCGACAGTGGTGACATCTTTGTTAATGGTGAAAAAGTTGAAATTAAAACACCGGAACAAGCCATCAAACACAACATTGGTTTTCTCACTGAAAACCGTAAAGATGAAGGCTTAATCTTAGATGGTAGCTTGTCAGAAAATATCGACCTACCAAGTATTGATGGGTTTACTAAAAATGGATTCATCGACGAAAAAGCGGATAAAGATTTTGTTGATATGTTGATGAAACGATTAGGAGTTAAGGCTCAAAGTTCTCAAGATTTAGCTTCTAGCCTTTCTGGTGGTAATCAGCAAAAGGTTGTTCTCGCTAAATGGGTTGGCTCAGGGGCTCAAATCTTAATCTTAGACGAACCAACTCGTGGAGTTGACGTTGGTGCTAAACGTGAAATTTATGATTTGATGAATGAATTAACCGACCGTGGAACTGCAATCATCATGGTATCTAGTGATCTTGATGAGGTACTTGGCTTCAGTGACAACATTGTTGTAGTTTATGAAGGCAAAATTCAAGGCGAAATAGCTACTAAAGATGCTACTCAAGACAAAGTCATGACACTAGCGACTGGAGGAGAAATAAATGAATAACACAGAAACGAAAAAGAAATTTAATATTGGTGAGTTTTATTCTAAGTTAGGCCCATTGGTGGCATTGCTTGTATTGGTAATTTTTGTAAGCGTTTTAAATAGTTCGTTCTTGAATATTAATAACATCATGAACTTGCTACAACAAATTTCGGTTAATGCATTGATTGCGTTTGGGATGCAGTTTGTTATCTTAACTGCCGGAATTGATTTGTCAGTTGGATCAATTCTTGCATTGAGCGGTGCTTTCATGGCCCAATTGATTTTAATGGGTTGTCCACCAATTTTTGCCTTTGCAATTGGAATGATTACTGGTGCTATCTTTGGTGCCGTTAATGGTGTCTTGATTGCTTACGGTAAAGCTGCTCCATTTATTGCTACTTTAGCAACCGCCGCAATTTTCCGTGGTGCAACTTACGTGTTGACAAATGGTAACCCAATTACTGGTAAAACCATGAACAACGATTTCTCATTCTTATTCCTTGGACAAGGCTATTTATTCGGAATTCCATTCCAAGTTTATGTCATGGTTATCATGTACGCATTGGCTTATGTGCTCCTACACAAAACTACATTTGGTCGTAAAACGTATGCCTTAGGTGGGAACGAAAAAGCCGCCTTTGTTGCTGGTGTTAATACTAAGAAAATTACCATTTGGATTTATGTAATTGCTGGATTCTTATCAGCCGTTGCCGGTATGATTTTAACTTCACAACTTTCATCAGCTCAACCTGATGCCGGGACCGGTTATGAAATGGATGCCATTGCTGCCGTTGTTTTAGGTGGGACGTCATTAGCTGGTGGTAAAGGTAAGATGTTCGGTACTTTAGTTGGTGCCTTGATTATTGGGGTCTTGAACAATGGGATGAACTTATTAGGAATCTCAAGTTTCTACCAACAAATTGTTAAAGGTATCGTAATCTTGATTGCCGTATTGTTAGATCGTAAGCAAGCAAAAGCCTAGGAGGACGAATTCATGAAGAAAATTGGTATGAAAAGATTAATTGGGTTATTCACAGTATTCTCAGTCTTTCTGATGGTCGCTTCAGGTTGTCAATATGCGACAATCGGCCGTCCAACCAGCAGTGACAAGGTTGAAAAGAAAGCCGCTAAAGACGTTAAAATTGGTGTTTCAGTGTCGACGTTGAGTAATCCTTTCTTTGTTAATTTGAAAAAAGGAATTGATTCAGAAGCAAAGAAAAATAATTCAAAAGTGGAAACATTTGATGCACAAAATGATAGTTCAAAACAAAATAATCAAATTTCAGATTTAATCACTAAAGATGTAGATGTTATCATTGTTAACCCTGTTGATTCAGATGCGATTGTTTCATCTGTCAAAAAAGCAAACCAAGCTGGGATTCCAGTTATCGCCTGTGATCGTGGTTCAAATGGTGGGGAATTACTAACGACTGTTGCTTCAGATAATGTCAAAGCTGGTAAGATGGCCGCTGACTTCTTGGCTGAACAAGTTGGAGATAATGCTAAAGTTGCCGAACTTGAAGGAACTCCTGGTGCTGATGCTGCCGTCCAACGTGGTAAAGGATTTGATGGCCAAATTAAAGGTAAGCTAGATTTAGTTGCCAAACAAAGTGCTAACTTTGATCGTGCCAAAGGACTCAATACTACGCAAAATATTTTGCAAGCACATTCAGATGTTAAGGGAATTTTCGCCCAAAACGATGAAATGGCATTAGGTGCAGTTAAAGCCGTTCAAGGCCAAGACATCAAGATTGTTTCTATCGATGGAACCCCAGATGGTTTAGCAGCTGTTAAAAAAGGTACAATCACTGGAATCGTGGCCCAACAGCCTAAAACTGAAGGTGAATTAGCCGTTAAAGCAGCCTACAAACACTATCGTGGAGAGAAAATTTCCAAACATATTGCTTCTCCAATTCATTTAGTTAAATCACCAAATGCACAATAATTTGGAGTTGGTCATATCACTTGTAAACGTTTACATGATATGGTAATATACTAGGTGAGGAAGGACATTTAAAGTTCTTGAATCGAGTCGGTGGGGTTCAATCATCGGTGATTCGGACCTCTAGATATCAAGCACAGGTTTCTGGTAGCCGAAGATTAGTAGGCCAGAAGCAGCGTAAGAGTGGCTCATAATATCGAAAATAATTCGGACAGAGCAGCTACCGGCGTGCACTAGGAACTCACAGGAGTAATGCAAATCAGATTGAGTGTCTGAGAAGACCTCCAGAGGTTGCATATACAATCCGTTCTTCCGGAACACCTATCAACGTAAAAGGTTGGTAGGTGTTTTTTTGCGTCTAAATGTAAATTTATTCTTGCTTGATATACGGATTGATGGTTTAATATAAAACAATACTTAATTATATGAATATATATTCAGAAATGGAGAAAGATATGAAAGTTAATAAGAGGTTGTTAGCAGTTATTTCATTGTTAGCAGTATTGTTGGTAATCGTCAGTGGATGTGGGAAAAAAGCTGATAATAGTGTGAAGAAGATCCAAGATAAGGGAACATTGGTAGTTGGGACTGAAGCTGAGTTTGCACCATTTGAATTTCCAATTATCAAAAATGGACAAAAAGTGATCACTGGCTACGATATGTATATTGCTAAAGCGATTGCCGATGATATGGGTGTGAAACTAAAAATTGTGAATACCACTTTTTCTTCATTAATCCCGGATTTAAAGGAAAATAAGATTGATTTAGTTTTAGCGGGGATGACCGCTACACCGGAACGAAGAAAGTCGGTTGCATTTTCAAATGGTTATTACAAAGTCGAAAACGTGTTATTAGTTCAAAAAGGTAATGCAGATAAATATGCCAAAATTAGCGATACTAATAAGGCACAGATTGGTGTACAACAAGCTTCATTACAACAAACAATTGCGAAAAGTAAACTGAAAGCCAACTTAGTGACGGAAAGCAATGTTAATAGTTTAACTACCGAACTAGGTCAAGGCAAGTTGGCCGGTGTAATCTTAGATAGCGTGGTGGCGGAAAACTTTGTTAAGCAAAACCCAGACAAGTATGAAGTGGCTAAAGTTAAGTTACCAACGCCAAAATCACAACAAGACATCAGTGTGGCGGCACGTAAGGATGATAAAAAATTAGTTACACGAGTTAACAAGGTGATTAAGCAACTGAAATCATCAGGCAAATTAGATCAGTTATATAAAAAGGCTGAAGACAAACAAGCTGAGTTGAATAAATAAATTAAATATGCATAAATTAATGGATAAACCTTAAAAAATACAGATAAAATGCAAATAAACGGATTTTTTGTAATAAATATTCACTTTTTACTTGATTTTTGTTTGAAGATGTCATATCATAATTACATTATAAAAAAACATTCGGTTTTATTCATAAATAACCGTATTATTGGATATTTACTTAGGAGGAACGGTATATGAAACATTTGAAAAAGAGTTTATTAGTCGTTGCAGGCCTGGCATTACTGACAATTGGATTAGCAGGTTGTAGCAGTTCATCAGATAATAGTGTTAAATCTATTAAGGACAAGGGTACGTTAGTGATGGGGACATCAGCTGACTATGCACCGTTCGAATTTCCAATCGTGAAAGATGGTAAGAAGACTATCACTGGTTACGATGTTTTCATCGCTCAACAAATCGCCAAAGATATGGGCGTTAAGTTGAAGATTACCAACACTGAATTCCCATCATTGATCACTGAGTTGAAGAATAAGAAAGTTGATATTGTCCTTGCCGGAATGGTTTCAACCGATGAACGTAAGAAACAAGTCGCTTTCTCTGACAGTTATTACAAGGTTGAAAATGTGTTGTTAGTTAATAAAGCTGACGAAAACAAATTTGGTTCAGTTTCTGCTTTAAAGGGACTTCAAGTTGGAGCACAACAAACCACTACTCAAGAATCAATCGCTAAGAAACAAATTAAAGTTGCCACGACAGTTACAGAAGCTAATGCTAACAGCTTAACCACTGAATTAACTCAAGGTAAGTTGGCTGGTGTGGTTCTTGAAAACGAAATTGCTGACAATTATGTTAAACAATATCCAGAGAAATATGCCATCGCTAAGGGTGTTAAATTAGATACTCCTAAGTCACAACAACATATTAATGTTGCCGTTCGTAAAGATGACAAGAAACTATTGAAACAAGTTAACAAAACAATCAAAGAACTTAAGAGCAACGGCAAGATGGATACATTCTTAGCTAAAGCTCAAGATTTACAAGCCAAGTATGGTAAATAAAATTAACTAGTAGGGGGAATTAGATGTTTAGCTTTTTAGGACATTACTATCCATTGTTCTTAGATGGAACAGCATTAACAATTATTATTTCAATTATCGGGGTTTTGATTGGTATCGCCTTGGGGTTGTTGATTGTGTTGATGCGATTGTCAAAAGTCAAAATCTTCCAATGGATTGCGAAGATTTATGTCGCAATCGTACGTGGAACCCCTTCAATGATTCAAGTTATGCTGATTTATTATATACTTTCGAAGGCACTACCAATCCCACAAGTTGAATTCTTGGGATCGGGTCTTGATCGTGTCATCCCTGGTTCAATTGCATTAGGAATTAATTCTGGTGCATACGTATCTGAAATTTTCCGTTCAGGAATCATTTCAATTAATCGTGGGCAAACTGAAGCCGGAATGTCACTTGGAATGAGCAGTCGTCAGACGATGTTTTCAATTGTCTTACCTCAAGCAATCCGTAACCTTTTACCAGCTTTAGGAAACGAATTTATTACCTTGATTAAGGAATCTTCAGTATTATTCTATATTGGGGTTCAAGAAGTTACCGCACAAGCACTTGGTGTTGGTGGAACCTTGTACGATTTCGTACCACCACTGATTGTTGCCGCCGTAATCTACTTCATCTTGACCGGTGTAATGTCACTCGCTATGACTTATGCTGAAAAGCATATGGGTGATAAGTATATAAGAGCTACAAATTAAATTAATAGAGTGCTTTTCACCACGGGCATTCATGAGTATTAACAGAAAAATTAAGTATGGTTCGCACTATGAACTGTGCTTAATTTTTTAGTTAAACGGAGTGAATGGTGGTGAAAAGCCGATTTAAGATTGGATGAGCATGATTAGTCAAATACGGATAAAGATGAAATCGAGTATGGTTCGCACTATGAACTGTGCTTAATTTTTTTGTTAGGGATGATTAATTAAATTAAGTTAGTCAAAAAAACTATTTTAATCTAAAATTTGTTCGAATATTTTGGCTTGAAGTTATCCCTTGGTAACAAAGAACTTAGAGCAATTTCAAGGCTGTGGAAAAATAGCAAAATGAAAAGAAGATTAAAATAATATTAGAAAAACTGTTGACTTACTTTAGAATATTATGTATCCTAATTTCAACACTTAAACTTTGAAAGGGAGCACACATATTATGAATAAACAAATGCACACAAACACACATACAAGCTCCCTACAAAATTTAGCCTTATTATTAAGCAACTAGGACCTGACGTATTGAGAAGTATTCAATATAGTTAAGCCCTTATTTCCGTTTAATAATGAGGGTGATAACACGCAATCAATCAACCTCATTGAAATTTCAATGAGGTTTTTTTACGCAATGAAAGGTGGATCGAGGTCAAATTTCGGGTAAAACATATAACAATTTCCAAACAAGATACTTAAACATAACGTGCATTTGAATACATACACATAGGAGTGGAAGATTATGAAAAAGTTTATGAAGGCAGTTACGATTTTTAGTGCCATTGCGATGGTAAGTACAACATTGGCAGGATGTTCATCAGCCAAAAACGAAGGTAACGATGCAGGTAAGACAATTAAGATTGGTGTCAATATGGAACTTTCTGGTGCCGCAGGAGCTTATGGTCAAGCTGAAAAACAAGGAATTGAATTGGCCGCCCAAGAAATTAATAAAGCTGGTGGTATCAAGGTTGGTAAGACAAAGAAGAAAGTTCAAATGATTTATCGTGATAACAAAACTAGTACCACCGACTCAGCATCAGTTGCTTCAAAATTGGTTAATAATGACAAGGTCGTTGCAGTAATTGGACCCGCAACTACTAATGCCGGAACTGCTGCTATTCCAAATATTACCAAAGCTAAAGTAGCAGCCATTAGCCCTTCTGCTTCAGATTATAAATATACATTGCAAAAAGATGGTTCAGTTCAACCTTATGTTTTCCGAACTGAATATCAAAACAACTTCCAAGGTAAAGTTGTTGCCAACTTTACGAACAACACTTTGAAAGCAAAGAAAGTAGCCATTATTGCTGACAAATCAACCGATTATGCAACTGGTTTGACAAAAGAATTTAAGAAAGACTTCAGGGGTAAGATTGTTCAAACTGAATACTACACTGCTGGTGATAAGGACTTCAATGCTACATTGACTGCTCTTAAATCAAAAGATTTTGATGCAATTTACATTCCAGGATATTATTCAGAAGTTGGATTGATTGTTAAACAAGCCCGTCAAATGGGGATTAACCAACCAATCGTTGGTACTGATGGTATGGCCGATCCTAAGTTGATCCAAATAGCTGGTAAAGAAAATGCTAACAACGTTTACTACACAACTCCATTTTCTAAGATTGCCGCTGCTAGCGACAAGAAAGCCTCAAACTTTATGAAGAACTATCAAGCTAAGTACAACGAAGAAGCTCCAACGTTCTCAGCACTTGGTTATGACACAGTTTACATGGTTAAGAAAGCTATTGAACAACAAGGTTCAGCAAACTCAGTTAAGATTGCTAAAGGACTTGCTAAAATTAAGAACTTTAAGGGTGTAAGTGGAACAATCTCTATTGATAAGAAACATAATCCACAAAAGACCATCTCAATTGAAGAAATTCAAGGTGGCAAAGTTACAAAGGCTTATAAAGTTAAATAATTAAAGAACAGAGCGCGACACATCACGGTTAGCTGACGTGGTATAAGTAACCAGCCCGGCTTGATAGTGGTTTGCTATCAAGCCGGGCTGGTTGCTTATACAATAGTCAGTTGAGATGTGGAGCGCGTTTCATAAAGTGTGTGAAAGCCCTCGGTAAAGTATGAGGATTAACATAATGATTTAATTTTCGGACTTGGAAAAATAAATCATTGAGTTAACCGGAATAGTTTGATGGCTTGAACATGATTACTCAGCTGAAAAGCTGGCTGCTTATACAATCTAAAGTTGAATTATTACCTCACCATAACTAATACGACAATTAAACCGACTAAGTAGGTTAGAAATCCATATAGTAAACAAGTTAATTTGTGATATTTCCAAAGTAGAATCATTTCATCATTAAAAGTTGAAAGGGTGGTGAATCCACCGATTACACCAACTGAGATCAGCGTATTAGTCGTTGTATCGGGTAGATAATAAAAAATAAAGCCCATCAGTAATGATCCGACAATATTGATTAAAAAGGTCACGACAGGGAAATATAGTTTACTAAAAAATGAACTGTGACTAAATACATCCATGCAAACGAGCCGGAGACACGCACCGACACCTGAGGCCATACCTACGTAAATAATTAACATTAGAAGACCTCCAGTTTTTGTAATAAGCGTCGGCTTACCTTGCGCCCAGTCAAATTCATTAGGAGACTACCAAAAATAGTACAAAATAAGTAAATTGCAAAAAACGCCAATTGATGGTGAACAACCAATTTAATTGCGTCTAAGTTAAATGTGGAGAAGGTGGTAAATGATCCGATTAATCCGGCACTTAACCCAGTGGCAACCGTTGAACTGAGTGCGAAGCGCTTAGGAATGTAATCGACCATAATCGAAAAAAAGAAGCATCCAATGATGTTAATTAAGAGAGTACTGAATGGAAATCCATTGGGGGCGACAATCAATAATTCCATCAAATAACGCGCACCACCACCGATGATACCGAATAAGAAAACTGCTATGTATCGTTTGATTGTAATCACACTTTCGTAAGCATTAATAACATTGAGTTTACTAGTATTTGCATCAATTGTAAATACGGTTAGTTTAGAGAAATTTTGAAGTAAAAAAGCTGATTGATGATAGACCGCACTATCATCAATCAACTTACTAAAAAAACTTTTCTACTATAATATTCACGTAAATCTTGTAATTGTAGATTATCTTCAATCGTTTCACTATCATCAGAGAGAGTTAGCACGTTGAAGTTACTTTGGAAAGCAATCTTCAAGTTGTCACTCAAAAATTCCTTTGAGTAGCTCTTGTAGTAAATAGGGCCAGGCTCTGAATCATATTGGCCGTCATAATCTTTCTTATCCATTTTGTCAGTAATTAAAATAAAATCAAATTCAATTTGCAAAGCGACGAGTCCGTGATGTGAGTATGGACCAACACCATCAGCATAACTTAATAGCATAACCGTGTGATCATCTAATTTAGGCTTAATCTTGTTAAGAGCATCTTCAGTGAATTTTATTTCCATACAAATCGCCTCATTTCTTTATTTACTCACAGTATAGATAAAACCCTTTCAAAAATACATTAATACACCTTATGAGAACTTTTCTCATAAATGAATATTTATTGTGTAAAATCACCAATATTCTGTGAATTTTGTTTGACGGCCTTGGTATAAGTGTGGTAAATTATTAAAATTAGATTAGAACATTTCAACTTTTTTTAATTTTACATGTGGAGAGGTAGATTGTTATGCATAGAAAAAAATTTTTTGCAGCGTTAGGGACGATTGCGCTTGCAAGTACGTTAGTTTTAGCTGGATGTAGTAGTAGCGCCGGTAGTAGTGGTAATAAACAAACTGGTAATACTATCAAACTGGGTGGTAACTTTGAACTTTCTGGAGCCGCCGCACAATATGGCCAAGCCATGGAACGTGGGACTAAGTTAGCCGTTGAACAAATTAACAAAGACGGTGGAGTTAAAGTTGGTAGTAAGAAATTGAAGATTAAGTTGATTCAAAAGGATAACAAATCTGATAACTCAACCGTTTCTTCTGTTGCAACTGATTTAACCACTAAGAGTAAGGTTAATGCAGTCGTCGGACCAATTACTTCCGGTGCTGGTTTAGCTGCTATTCCTAACTATACTAAAGCCAAAGTGCCATTCATTACACCCGGTGGGACACAAGATTCATTGACACTTCAAAAGAGTGGTAAGGTACAACCTTATGTCTTCCGTTCATGTTTTGAAGATAGTTATCAAGGTAAGGCTTTAGCTAAATATGCATACAATACTTTGAATGCTAAGAAAGTTGCCATTTTAGCTGATAAATCAACAGATTATGCTCAAGGATTAACGAAAGCATTTAAGGCTGAATACAAAGGTAAAGTGGTTACCACAGAATATTACCAATCTGGTGACAAAGACTTTAATACTTTGTTGACTAAGATGAAGAATAAAGGCTTCGATGCCATCTTCGTTCCTGGTTACTATTCAGAAGCCGGTTTGATTATCAAACAAGCTCGTGAAATGGGTATTTCAACTCCAATCTTGGGTGCTGACGGATTTGCCGATCCTAAACTTGCTAAGATTGCTGGTACAAACAATACCACCAATGTTTACTACACGACCCACTTTGATACATTGGCTAACACCGATGCTAAAGCAACTAACTACATGAAGGCATTCAAGGCTAAGTACAACGAAGATGCTGGTACATTTGATGCCTTGGCATACGATGCAACATACATGATCAAGGATGCAATTGAATCTGAAAAATCTGCTGACTCAACTAAGATTGCTGATGGATTAGCTAAGATTAAGAACTTCAAGGGTGTCACTGGTACAATCACCATGGATAAGAACCATAACCCACAAAAACAAGTTATCATCACCAAAGTTGATAATGGTAAAGAAGTTAGCGCCACAGCAGTTAAGTAATATGAGAATGTAACATAAAGTTCTAATTGACAAAGTTTTAAAAGTCACCAATATGTCGATTTTAGATATAGTTGACTGGACATCGTAATGAAATGAAGTGCGGTAGGGATGGTATTTTGGATGAACGGGTGAATGAATGATTTTCCAAAGTAATTTGGACGTTCGCAAATGCAAAATAGTAATTCTGAACCGCACTTTTTTTAAACAAGATAGGAAGTGACAATCGTGGATACAATTCTTCAACAACTAGTAAATGGGCTTTCGCTAGGTAGCATTTATGCCTTGCTAGCTTTGGGTTACACAATGGTTTATGGAATCATTAAATTGATTAACTTTGCGCACGGTGATATCTACATGGTTGGCGCCTTTTGGGGATACTATGTAATTAATCAACTTCACTTTAATTTTTGGTTAGCGCTGATTTCAGCCATGATTTTCTGTGGTCTGTTTGGTGTTTTGGTGGAATGGTTAGCATACCGCCCACTACGTAATTCACCTAGAATTGCTGCTTTGATTACAGCGATTGGGGTTTCATTTTTACTTGAAAATGGGATGGCATATTTGTTTACGTCAAATGTCCGGAGTTTCCCACAAGTCATGCACGTAGTTCGTTACCATTTAGGTGGCGTTAGTATTTCGAATATCCAACTATTAATTTTGGTGGTCTCAATTGTTTTGATGGTCTTACTACAATTAATTGTTCGTAAAACTAAAATGGGTAAGGCAATGCGCGCTGTGTCAGTGGATCCAGAAGCTGCACAGTTGATTGGAATTAACATTGATCATACGATTTCATTTACTTTCGCACTTGGCTCAGCCTTGGCTGGGGCTGCCGGAGTTATGATTGGACTTTACTATAACTCTATCGATCCGTTGATGGGGATGACACCAGGTATTAAAGCCTTCGTTGCTGCCGTACTTGGTGGAATTGGTTTAATCCCTGGGGCTGCGATTGGTGGCTTCGTTATTGGCTTACTCGAAACAATTATGCAGGCGTTGGGCTTTTCAGCCTTCAAAGATGCGGCCGTTTATGCCGTACTGATTATTATTTTGTTGATCAAACCTGCTGGGATTCTAGGTAAGAAAATTAAAGAGAAAGTGTAGGTGACAAACATGAAAAAAAATCTCAAATACAATTTGACCTGGCTTGTGCTCATGGTTGTTGGCTTCGTTCTCATTAATGTATTGGAATTTGGCGGTATTATTGATGCGTTAGGTGAACAAACTTTAGTTACCATCGGAATTAATATTATCCTGGCGACTGGTTTGAATTTGATTATTGGCTTTTCAGGCCAATTCTCACTTGGTCATGCTGGGTTTATGGCCATTGGAGCATATGTCTGTGCCTTGATTACCACCTCAATTGCAACACCAATGGGGATGGTGATTGGAATGATTGCCGGAGCTGCAGTTTCGGCTTTGGTTGCCTTGATCGTTGGGATTCCAACGTTGCGTTTGGATGGAGATTATTTGGCAATCGCCACAATGGGTGTGGCTGAAATTATCCGAATTATTTTGAATAACTTGAAAATTACTAATGGTCCTGCTGGACTATACAACATTCCATTGCTTGCAACATGGCCAGTAGTCTACATAATGGTTTGTTTAACCACGTTGTTGATTGTTAATTTGATTCATAGTCGTGATGGTCGCGCAATTATGTCAGTTCGTGAAAATGAAATTGCTTCTGAATCTATGGGAGTTAATACGACCAAATGGAAAGTTATCGCCTTCGTTGTGGGAGCTGCTACTGCTGCCATTGGTGGTGCTTTGCATGCCAATTACATTCAAACAATTGCCCCAACAGATTTCGGAATCATGAATTCAATCAATATTCTGATTATCGTGGTGCTTGGTGGAATTGGCTCAATTACAGGGACCTTCGTGGCAGCTGCTGTCTTGGGTGTGCTGGATTTAGTACTCCAAAACTTTGGGACATTACGGATGGTGATTTACTCACTAGCACTCATCTTGTTGATGGTCTTTAAACCATCTGGCTTGTTGGGCACTCGTGAATTATCAATTCGTAAAATTTTTAACAAGTTTGGACATTCTAAGCAAAAGGGGGATGCCTAAGATGAGTTTATTAGATGTAAAAGAAGTTACGAAAACTTTTGGTGGTTTGACGGCCGTTTCAGATGTCACGATGCATTTGGAAGAAAATGAGTTGGTGGCATTAATTGGCCCAAATGGGGCAGGGAAAACGACCCTCTTTAATTTGCTGACCGGTGTGATCACTCCAACAGAAGGGGTAATTGCCCTTCAAACGGATAATGGTTTACAAACTTTGAATAAAGTTAAACCGTATAAAGTGGCGCAAGCGGGGTTGGCACGGACCTTTCAAAATATTCGTCTGTTTAAAGAATTGACGGTTTTGGATAACGTGTTAATCGCGATGACCGCGAAAAATAAAGAAGGCTTTTTGGAAAGTATTTTCCGGTTACCATCGTTTTATCGAAAAGAAGAAGCGCTGAAACAGCAAGCAGTCGACCTGTTGAAAATTTTTGGCATGGAAGATCAACTTGACGTTTTGGCAAGTAATTTGCCATATGGTGCACAGCGTCGTTTGGAAATTGTGCGCGCACTCGCAACTAAGCCGAAGATTCTATTCTTGGATGAACCCGCTGCCGGGATGAATCCAGAAGAAACAGCTGACTTGACCCGACTAATTCGTCAAATTCAAAATGATTTTCATATCACCGTGCTCTTAATTGAACATGATATGTCATTAGTGATGGACATCGCCCAACGGATTTACGTTTTGGAATACGGTAAACTCATCGCCGAAGGGACACCTGCTGAAATCCAACAAAATAAACGAGTAATTCAAGCTTATCTAGGAGGTGACGACTAATGTCATTATTAAAAGTTGAAGATCTATCCGTCAACTACGGTGTCATTCAAGCCGTCAAGGGTGTTAATTTTGAAGTTAATGAAGGCGAAATTGTTTCATTGATTGGAGCCAACGGAGCCGGTAAAACGACTATTTTGAAGACTATTTCAGGAATTTTAAAACCAGCCGGTGGTAAAATTTACTATGAAGACCGTGAAATTCAATCAGAAAAATCAGAGAAAATTGTGTTAGGCGGAATTTCGCAAGTACCAGAAGGCCGGCATATTTTTCCTGGCCTAACCGTGATGGAAAACTTGCAAATGGGTGCATTTTTACGCAAAGATAAGGCCGCCTTGAAAAACGATTATGATGCAGTTTTCTCACGCTTTCCGGTGTTATCTGAACGTAAAAATCAAGATGCCGCGACACTTTCCGGTGGTGAACAACAAATGTTGGCCATGGGTCGTGCTTTAATGGCGAAACCTAAGCTAATTTTGCTGGATGAACCATCGATGGGTCTCGCTCCCATTTTCATTAATGAAATCTTTGATATTATCAAAGAAATCCAGAAACAAGGCACCACAGTGTTATTAATCGAACAAAATGCATCAAAAGCACTTTCAATTGCTGACCGCGGGTATGTGCTAGCCACTGGTAATATTTTAATGACTGGAACTGGTGAAGAATTATTGGCAAATGAAGATGTTCAAAAAGCATATCTAGGAGGATAACAATCATGAGTGTAGCAGATTTTATGACCACGGATTTAGTGACAATTCGACCAGAAACTCGAATTAATGATGCAGTTGATTTAATGAAAAAACATGATATTCATCGATTACCAGTCGTTGATAATGGGAAATTGGTCGGATTAGTGACTGAAGGGATTATCCAACGTGCATTACCTTCAGAAGCAACCAGCTTATCAGTTTATGAAGTGAACTATTTACTGAATAAAACGACCGTTGATGAAATCATGGAAAAAGATGTGCGGACAATCAAGTCTTCATCTGTATTGGAAGAAGCCATTTATCAAATGTGTAAAAACAATATTGGCGTATTGCCAGTGGTTGATGATGGTCATTTGACTGGTATTATTACCAACAATGATATCTTTGATGCTTTCTTAAACGTTGCTGCTTATGGTAATGGTGGTACTAGTGTGACTGTCCATGTGCCAGCGCAAGAAATTGGTTTTTTAGCTAAGGTATCAGAAGCTTTAGCCAGCCATAAATATAATATTTTAAGCTTATTCGTTGTTAAACAAGGCGATGCGAAAGCAATTGAACTACACGTTGACTCTGAAGACGAAACTGGTGTTAAGAATGCTTTGAAACAAGCCGGTTTAGAAGAATAATGACTATGTAAAAGTTTCCTAATGATAGACACATCAGCTATCGTTGGGGAACTTTTTCTGGGTCTTCCTAAACCATTCTTAAGTACTTTTAAAACTTTTTGTGCTAGAATATTGGGATACATAAATTTTAATGTACAACGTTTTATGGCTAGGAGAATTATTATGGGGAAAAAGACAAATTTGACAAAAATTGCAGCGCCAGTGATTCTTGCTGCCGGAGTTGCGACGGTCTCGGAAAAGTTGTTTTCGTTTGTATTTGATCGGGTAGATAAAGTACCTGCAACTTCTGCAGACAAGCAACAGTACGCCGAAAGTTATTTTGATGGCGTTGATTGGTTACATGATCAACCTGATACCGAGCAATGGCTTTTAAATGCGAATAATAAAAGTAAACGCCTGACTTCGACTTATGTGCCAGCAGAAGTTAGGACAACTGATACGGTCATTATCGCTCATGGCTATAAAGGTAACGGTGAAACGATGTCCAGTTATGCCCGGATGTTTCATGAATTAGGTTATAACGTATTGTTACCTGACAATCGGGCTCATGGGAGCTCAGCCGGTAAATACATTACTTTCGGTTGGTTAGATCGCTTAGATTATTTAAATTGGATTGATAAAATTATTGAAAAGAATGGTCGAAATTCACGCATTGTTTTATTTGGAGTTTCGATGGGTGGTGCCACGGTGGAAATGGTCAGTGGGGAAACATTACCTGAACAAGTTCGAGCTATTATTGCCGATTGTGGCTATTCCAACATTGGGGATGAACTCAGTTATTTATTGAAACGGACTTTCCATTTACCTAAATATCCATTTGTACCAGCGGTTAATTTGATTAATCATCGTCGCCAAGGGTTTGACTTGAAGAGTGTCTCTTCAGTCGATCAATTAAAGAAGAACACCCGACCAATTTTCTTTATTCATGGTGAAAAAGATGTTTATGTGCCCGCTGAAATGTTAAACGAAAACTTTGCAGCCACATCTGCACCTAAAGAAAAATGGTTAGTACCCAACGCGACACATGCAGAAAGTTTTTGGATTAATCCAGAAGAATATAAACAACATGTTGATGCCTTTTTAGATGAATATTTAACTTATCAACCAGCAAAGTAAAAGGAGACTCCTGACGGAATCTCCTTTTCTTATTGAATTTCAGATATTGCTTGTTGAATATCAGCTTCCATTTTCAATGGAGTAGTAGTTGGTGCGTAGCGATGAATTAAATTCCCATCTGGACCAATCAAAAACTTGGTAAAGTTCCATTTAATCCGACCATGACCAGATTCAGCCTTTAAATAGGTATATAGCTGATCTTCGTCATCTCCATTCAACACGACTCGTTGCGTAATTGGAAAAGTTACGCCAAAATGAATTTGACAGTATTCATTCGCATCGGCATCAGTTTTGAGTTCTTGATGAAATTGATTGGAGGGAGTACCGATGACAACTAGTCCTTGTGCTTGGTACTTTTGGTGTAATTCTTCAAGTTCTTTCAGTTGAGGTGCAAGTCCACATTTACTGGCGGTGTTTACCACTAAAACAACCTTGTTTTTAAAATCGCTAAAATTGATGGGTTTGCCACTAATTTCAGTTTCTGAAAAATCATAAATATTATTCATATGTGCAGCCTCCTTATGTATACTTAGAGTATAGCAAATTTTGAAAACAATCGCACACGATAGAAAAGAGAAATTATGGCAGAATATCAATGGAAATATGAAGGTGACAAACCAATCACCATCAAAAAGTTTATGTCTCAAGTCGGGTTAGGTCATCGGTTACTAGCGGATATTAAATATGGCGATGGTGTGTTTAGAATGAATGCCAAAGTTGAACCAATTACAACCATCATTGAACCAGGTGAAGTAGTAACGTTGGTGACTAATCCTATTCCGGAAGATCCTGAGGTCAAGGTTAGTGATGAACCAATCGAGATTGTTTATGAAGATCAAAATTGGTTAGTCGTTAATAAACCAGCTGGATTGAGTTCAATCCCGGGTCCGACTAATTCAACGGATACCTTGTTAAATCGTGTGAAAGGCTATTTAATTCAATCGGGAGCCACTGATTTACGTCCCAGTTTAATTATCCGTTTAGATCGATTTACTTCGGGGATTGTGTTGGTCGCTAAAAATCGCGTCTCACAAAGTATGATTTCACATCAAGTTGAAAATCACGAACTAGATAAACGATATACCGCCATTGTGAGTGACCATTTGGAACTAGACCATGACGTGATTGATCATCCAATTGGTAAGGTGGAAGATTCTCCAAGACGAGTTGTACGACCAGATGGAAAAACAGCGCAAACAGAGTATTGGGTTAAATCTACCGGTGAAGATTGGACAGAGGTGGAAGTTCAATTACATACCGGTCGAACTCATCAAATTAGGGTGCATTTTACCCATTTAGGTCATCCGTTATTGGGTGACGAATTGTATGGTGGCCCACAAACTTTGATTCAACGACAAGCCTTGCATGCCCAATCTTTGAGCTTTACGGATCCATTTACGCACGAACAAAAAGTCTTTAAAGTTGCTTTACCAACCGATATGAGCGATATTATACATGATTAGTATAATTGCTTTATTCGGGAGGATAAATCATGAAAAGCAGGATAATTGGCTTATTGGTCATTGTATTAAGCGTTGGAGTATTAACCGGTTGTACCAGTTCAACTAGTGATAAAAAGAGTGCCGATAGTTCAACGAACTCGTCAAAAAAGGTCACTAAAAATAGCAGCTCGAATACTTCATCGTCAAGTTCAAGCGAAGAACCGGTCGTGGATGCGGAGGGTAACGAAAAAGTCGCTTCACCTGAAGAAATCCGGGGTACTTGGTATGGATATAATTATGATGGTACCCAAATTGATACTATCTCAATTGATCAGTATTCTATGCAAACTAGCTTTAGCGGCCAAGCAAATACAACCTATTTTTACCGCAATCCTAACGATGCCTCTTTTCAAGTTCAACATGAAGATTGGGGTCGTGCGTTGGACGTGAATGAACCAGCGCACGGACTACATTTCTTTAATATTCGTGGCTGGCAACAAACTGCTGGTGACGGCCAATCCTATGCCGGACATACTGAGGACGGCCAAGCTGTTTTAGTTAGTGCTAGTGGAGCTGGATATTGGACTGACGCAGTCTACTTTAAGACAGAAGCCTTAGCTAAACAATATAAAGGACAAAAATTCGCAGATTTAGTTTATCAATAAAATAGTGCAAAAAAAGGGGATGCAAAGTTTATTTTGCATCCCCTTTAGCGTAGCTAATTATTTATTTACAATATATTTTGGTGCGGCATCTTTTGAAACACTCACAACATTGTCAGCAACGATGGTACCCATTGCATCACGAGCTTCAACGGTTGCATTACCAATATGTGGTGTGATAATCACATTCTTCAACGCTGCTAAACCGTCGGCGATTTGAGGTTCATGTTCATAAACATCTAAAGCAGCGCCAGCAATTTCACCGGTCTTTAAGGCTGTGACAATTGCAGCTTCGTCAATGATAGGCCCACGACCTACGTTGACGATGGCAGCAGTCGATTTCATCTCTTTAAAGACGGAAGCATCAAATTGATGGAGATTATCTTTGGTTTGTGGAGCGTTGATACTGATGAAATCACTGGTATTGATTAGTTCATTAAATGAGACATATTTAACACCAAGTGCACGTTCTTCAGGATCTGACAATTGATGTGGTTGCCAGTATTGCACATCCATCGACATCGCACGGGCTTTCTTCGCAACTTCACGACCAATGCTACCTAAGCCAACAATCCCTAATGTTTGACCGGCAATTTCACGGCCTAAGAAGTAGAGAGGTGACCAACCAGGGAAGCCAGTGGTTCTCATTTGGGCATCACCTTCAACGATTCGATGGCTTAAGGCAAGTAGTAATCCAATTGTCACTTCGGCTACGGAATTCGTTGAAACCAATGGAGTATTGGTGACGAAGATGCCTTTTTCTTTGGCATATGCAGTATCGATGTTGTTAAATCCGGCACCGAAATTAGCAATAATTTTCAGTTTCGGAGCAGCATCAATAATTTCTTTGTCAACCTTCGTTGATAGGGCGGTAATTAAAAAATCAGCGTCGGTGACGGACGATAATAATTCGTCATGTGAGATCAATGAGTCACCAGAATAAACTGAAACGTCAATGTTGGCGTCTTGTAATTTTGAAACGGTAATTGCTGGTAATTTTGCTGATAAGAAAACTTTACTCATAATAATTTCCCCTTTGAATAAATTATGTCTACACTTGAAGTATAAAACGCTTTCATGATTAGTACAAGGCACTTTTTAGACAAAAAGCAAGAATCAGCATTTGCTAATTCTTGCTTACATATTTAAATGAAAAATATTTTACATACCAAGATGGAAAAAGCTGACTAGTGCCATTTGAAATACGTGGTTTTTGCGTTAGTTCAATGGACATCGACAGTTTAATTCAAATCAGTTATTGATCCGCACAAGCACCTATTACATACCAAGATGAAAAAATCTGACCAACGCCATTGATACAATTCCCACGACACAAATTATCATCAAACTTTTAGAAATGATGGCCGCCGCAAAAGTTGGAATTGAGGCTAACATTTGTGGCCATTGAATTGTTGCCCATTGTCCAGGCTTAAAGACTAGTACGTTTTCAATAAAGAGTGCGGCCATAATGGCCACTGGTACAAATGACAGAAATCTAATCACTGGTTTAGGAATCGTAAAGTTTTTGACGAGAATGAATGGTACAACTCGAGATAACCAGGTGACGATGCCACAGCCTAAAATGGTCAAAAAAGTATAAGTATTAATCTCCATTTTCAATCACCATCCCCGCAAAGCACGCTGTCAGTGCTGATAATAGTAATGCAATTTCAGTATTCAAAAAGCGTCCATAAATAATAAATGAAATGATGACGACCAGCACGACTGAGAATTGCACCGATAGCTTGCGGCGTCGATCACTAATCATTTGCAAGTAGAGTAAGCCAATAAACATGGCAACAATTGCAAAATCAAGGCCTAAAGTTTTTGGGTCAGAAATTAATTTTCCGGCCAAGGCACCAACTAAACATGATAGGCACCAGACAGAATAAGCAATCACGTTTGTGGTATTAAACCATTTTGAATTAAGTTTGCCATGCGTGACGGCAGCTTTATTCATCCCGAGCGCAAAGGTTTCGTCAGTCAACAGCGAGCCAATCGCAATGTTGGCTTTTAACGATTCATTTTTAAAATATTGAGCCATGGACGTACTCATCAAAATCATGCGCGAATTGATTAGAAAAGCTGACATGATGATGGCTGGAATGGGACTGCCGCTGACAATCATGGTGGTAATGGCGAACTGAGCGGATCCAGCATACACAATCAAACAAAGTAACGCTACGGTTAATAAACTGAAGTTAGATGTTTGGGCAACAACCCCGTATGCCACACCAACTCCTATGTATCCAAGCAAAGTGGGAATAACATCTTTGACACCTGCTTGGAAGGTTATGTCAGAATTCATATGTGATCTCCTCAATAATGAATGTCGATAGTTACGATAATAACACAATTCTAATCGAATTTTAATTTAAATTTTGAGTTTTAAACTTGTAAATCGGCAATTGAGTATAAAGCTGCATCGCCAGCTAATGTTGTGCGGTCACCCAAGTATTCACAATATAATACGCCAGATCTTGCTGAAGCTTGGTAGGCAGTGAATTTGGCTTGTTTTAATTTGTGCGCCCACAATGGAATGATATGACAGTGGCCACTTCCACAAACTGGGTCTTCATCCACCGCTAACTTTGGTGCAAAAGAACGAGAAATGGTATCGTACTGCGTACCTTGTGCAGTGACATGTAATAATTCGCCATTCAACTGTTTGATTTTGGCTAAGTCAGGTTTGAGATTGATGACCTGGTTTTCATTTTCCAAGATACAAACTAAATCCCGGCCCATATAGGCTTCAACGGGGGTGACACCAATCGCTGAAATCATTGCATCAGTCACTTCTACTGGTGTTAAATCGTATGAAGGAAAGTTCATGATAAAACGACCATCATCCATAGTAACGGTTAACTGGCCACTAAGGGTATCGAATTTAAAACTCGTGGCTTCTGGTTCATAAAATCGGTGCAAGACGAAAGCCGTCGCTAAGGTCGCATGACCACATAAGTCAATTTCTCCACCTGGTGTAAACCAACGGAGGTGATAAGCAGCACCCGTCTTGACTGCGAAAGCTGTTTCGGATAATTTATTTTCATTGGTGATGTTCTGCATTAATTCGTCATCAATCCATTCATCTAAAATACAAATAGCGGCTGGATTTCCTTTGTGAACTACTCCGGGAATAAATTCCCGGGCTTCTAGGAACACCGCATACTTGCCTATCACTCTTTGAATGATACGTAGAGGTTACGGCTTTTTACTAAGGGCTGTTC
>NZ_BJEB01000018.1 GCF_005405445.1 Paucilactobacillus nenjiangensis | reverse complement strand
GAACAGCCCTTAGTAAAAAGCCGTAACCTCTACGTATCATTCAAAGAGTGATAGGCAAGTATGCGGTGTTCCTAGAATCCCGGGAATTTATTCCCGGAGTAGTTCACAAAGGATACTTTTAACTTACAGTTTTAAAATGAAAAAATGATCCATAGCAGAATGTTCACCATTATTGAGTGGCTGGCTTAATTCTTCAAACCCGAATGTTTGATAGATATGCATGGCCGACGCTAAATTATGATGTGTTTCCAAGTATAGTTGTTGATACCCTACCTGATTAGCAAATTCAATCACTTTAGTTAGTAACTTATAGCTCAAATGGTGTCCTTGAACCGTGTTGGTTAAATATAACTTTTGTAACTCGGCCACTCGGTTATCACTATCATACTCAGCTATCCCACAGCCGCCCACTACTTCACCATTTTCATCCAGTACTACAAAATATTGTCGTTGACGACTGCTTTGATAATACGCACTCAAATTATCTAGTTCTGCATCAAAATACGCCGTTCCTGGGATGTCTAATTGATTGGCCTTCAGAGATTCACGAATTAGTTTTGCTAACGCTGAATTGTCTTTTTCTTGAATTTCCCTTATTTTGATCATTTACATACCTCGTCTGAATCATTTTGCAAATCGAATTGAATACCAAACACTGCCAATGATTAACAATGCTCCAAAAAGAAAGCCAATGGATAATTGTTCTCCTAAAATCAACCAGCCTAATAGCGTCCCAACAATTGGTTGTAGTAAAAAGAATAACCCAGCACTACCGGCATTTAGTAATTGCAATCCTTTATTCCACATCACGAACGCACCTGCTGTGGAAACAATGCCCAAATATAGTAAATTAAGATAAATTTTAGGCGCTGTAAAATCAATTGACTGAATAAGCGACCACTGGCTGATCACAAATGGGGTTAAACCGACAAAGGCCACACAAGTTGACAAAAACGTCACTTGGACTGCATTTAAATTAGATGAAACTAATTTAACTAGAACTGACATTAAGGCCCAAGTCAATGCGGCAATCGTCAGCATACAAATACCCAGCACAATATGTGCTCCTGCCAAATGAACACCCACAATCAGCACAACTCCTGCTGTGGCCAATAGCACTGAAATCACCTTAACCGAGTTAATTTTTTCCTTTAACAAAGGAAATGCAAATAACACCATAAAAGTTGGTGTGGCACTCGTAATGACTGAGCCTAATTGTGCTGACGAGAACATTGTACCTGTTTCTTGGGCCACAATTGAGATACCATTGCCGATGATACCAACTAACACAATCAAAACTGCATCGCGCTTAATTATGTGCCACTGTGCATGTTTAACGATTACTAAAACGCCCAATGCCACAATTGCAATCAAATAACGCAACCACACCAACTGAACTGGCGGAATAACACCAACAATACTTTTAACGACAACAAACATGCCACCCCAAATACTGGCAGCGAGACTCAACAGGATAATCCCTAATATTTTTTTATTCATTATTTCCCTTCCGTATTCCAAAAATTATTTATTTTTAAAATACAGTTGGAACATCACATTCATTTAATGGTGAAAATATCATAGTTTAACCTCCCAAGGATTAATTTGTTTCATGTGAAACTTTTTTACCTACTCTTCAATCGGTTTAAGTTCTTTGATTACGCGAGCGGGATTGCCGGCAATTGCAACATTACTACCAAAGGAATTGGTCACAACAGACCCAGCCCCGACTACCACGTTATCACCTAACGTCACGCCAGGAACGACTTTGACATCCCCGCCTAACCAGCAGTTGTCACCAATCGTAATTGCTGCGCCTGTTCCGATCCATTTCGTTCGTAAATTAACATCCAGCGGATGACTAGCAGTGTACAACTGGACACGAGGTGCTAGCAGTGCATTTTTCCCAATCGTGATTGGGCAAGTATCCAATAAAATACAATCAAAGTTAGCAAAGAAATTTTCGCCAACATGAATGTTGTACCCGTAATCACAACGAAAATTCGGGCGCACATCAATATTTTCTCCACTCGTGCCAAATAATTCTTTAATTAATTGGTGCCGTGTTTCTTCATCCTCAAAATCAGTCTGATTTAACTTTTCAAAGAGCCGACGTGCTACTAATCTATCGTGGAGTAATTTCTCATCGTTCACGTCATACGGGCGTTCTGCCATCATATTTTCAAATTCAGTGGTATCCATTATTTTCACCATCACTTGTTTAGATTTCTGTTCATTATATCGCTTACACTGGACAACGTGAATAATATTCGACATTTTCCTCAAAAATTAGTACAATCTTCTTATTCTATTAAAAAGAAATCAACTACTATTGGGAGATTATTTGTTATAATAGAGTTTAATATAAAATGAAAGAAGGTACGTCATGGATTCCGGTCCGTCTATTATCATAAACTTAGTGATAATCATTGTTATTTTAGCTTTAGCTGTTCTGTTTACATTAACAGAATATTCGTTAGTCAAGGTGCGTCCTAGTGCGTTAAAGGCCATTCAATCGGCCAGAGAAAAGAAGTCAAAGAATATTGGTCATGCGATGCATATGCTCGACCATATGACTGAATACCTCTCAACCGCACAAGTTGGGATTACCCTTACTTCATTGATTTTAGGTTGGTTAGGTGAAGATTTCATCGCCACTCTCTTAATCAATGCCAACATTTTGCCTGAAGCATATGCCAAGAGCATTTCTTCAGTTGCAGCTATCCTGTTGTTCACCTTTATTCACGCTGTGTTCACCGACCTTGTGCCAAAGAACATTGCCATTGACCAACCAGTGAAAGTGTTGCTAACGATTGTTCGTCCAGTCATGTTCTTCCACGTAGTTTTCTACCCTCTAATTTGGTTGTTCGACCGTGCTGCGGTTGGTATTACAAAATTACTTGGTTTCAATGCCATTCCTGATGAAGATATTTATTCGCAAAACGAAATTTTATCATTATCCAAGGATGCTGCTGACGCTGGTGAATTACAAGAAGAAGACTTGATGTTCATGAAGCGTGCGTTCGAAATGAACGAAAAAGTTGCTGTGGATATTATGATTGATCGTACACAGCTGACAGTTATAGACATTCAAGACTCGATTCAAGATGCCTTAAACACATACCTCGACTACAAATACACTCGTATGCCTGTCGTCGCCAATAACGATAAAGATAAAATTCTCGGTTATGTATTCTCATATGACTTGGTTCGCCAAAGCCGTATCAACGGTGAAGCGTCTGTTCGTTCCGTGCTCCGTAACATGCCCGTTGTTTCTGAAACACAAGCTATTACGGATGTTCTTCAAGAAATGATTCAACATCGTGTTCCAATCGTCATCGTTAAAGATGAGTATGGTGGTACTTCTGGTATCGTTACCGATAAGGATGTTTACGAAGAATTATTTGGAACTGTTCGTGATGAAATTGATGACGTCGCTGAAGACTTAGTTGAAAAACTCGGCTCAGATGACGCTGGCAATATGCATTACAAGTTTTCTGGGAAAATCACGTTATATGATTTCGAACGGTTCTTCAAAACTGATATTAAAGTTTTTGAAGAATCCGAAATGGTTACTTTAACTGGTTACATCATTGATTACAATCCAAACATTAAAAAGGGTGAAATGGTCGAAATTGATCAATTCCAAATCACCCCACTTGATTTCAACGATGCTTATATCAACGAATTCGAAGTCGTCGAGTTACCAAAACCTGAAAAGGATGAGGATGACGGTGACGATGATGAAGACGAAAAAGAAAATCATCGTAACCACAAAGAAAATCATAAAGATAGTCACAAGAAGCAGAACAAAGAAAAAGATGATGATGATTAAAAAGTGTGAACCATCACGGTCATACTTGGAACTTTAACAAATGAAGGACCAAATTCAGTTGGATTTGGTCCTTTTTTTGTTTATACAAGACAACACTATTAACATTCCTCCGTGAGTAACGTATACTGGTTGAAATAGAAAATTAAATTTTAATGAGAAAATATAATGGAGGTACTAGAATGGCAAACGAATATCCACAAGTAATGGTGATTGGTGGTTCCGATAGTGATGGCTCAGCTGGTATTGAAGCTGACTTACACAGCTTTTTCATGCGCAGAGTGTATGGAACAGTTGTAATGACCGCCGTGGTGGCAGGTAACTCATATGGCATTCACGATGCCTTTACACTTCCTCTCCCCTTTATTAGCAAACAATTCGAAGTGCTAGCTGATGACCTAGGCGTCAAGGCCGTTAAAACTGGTATGCTTGCCGATGCTGACTTAATTAACACTGTCGCTGACAATCTTGAAAAATACGATTTTGGCAAATTAGTTGTTGATCCTGTTATCGTAACGAAACACGGTGCACTGCTTTTAGAAGATGCCGCTTTTGAAACTTTAAAAAATCGTTTAATTCCCTTAGCAGAAGTAATTACTCCAAATTTCTATGAAGCTGAGCACATCGTCGGTCGCAAGCTAAAATCAAAAGACGAGATTGAAGCTGCGGCCCATGAATTACAAGATTTAGGTGCCAAAAATGTGATGCTTAAAGGACAACGGATTGGTGATGGGCAAGAAACTGTCGATGATTTTGTGCTCCTTGAGGATGGCAAAACTTTCTGGCTACCAGCTCAATTATTTGATACTGATCGACGCAACGGAACTGGCGATACCGTCAGTGCAGTCATCGCAGCCGAACTAGCTAAAGGTACCAATGTCGAGGAATCAATTAGGATTGCCCGCGAATTTGTCACCAACGCGATTGGTAACGAAATCCAAGTCGGACATAAATATGGGCCAATCAACCATTGGGCTAATGAATTACCAAAAGAATAAATTTAAAGGACCTGGAAAATTTTCCAAGTCCTTTTTAAATACCCTTTTCAATTAGTTGCCAGATATCTTCAAATCGCGATTGATAGTCTGGTCTGTTCCACGTTCCACTAAAATTTGGCAGTGCAAAAACTGCAAATGCGGAAAAAATTGCTTCAATTTTCTGATACTGTGCATCCTGATAATTCATTTTCTGATCAAGTAATTGATATGAAGGCAGCAAAACTTGATGTAGCACGTCTGGATTACTATCAATGTACTTAGTATTTAGCTGAAACATCAATGGATTTTCGTTGAAAGTCGTCTTTTTTGCATTTGAAAATTGCCATAACCAGTCATGCAAATAGCTCTTCGCCTCCGCGTCATCAATCTGACTGTTAATTTTGTTGATAATATTCGTCTCAAACCAATGCTGCGCAACAGCTAACCATAAGGCATCTTTATTTTCAAAATGTTTATATATCGCCGCATGTGTCACATTCAGTTGTTTAGCTATCTGCGACATGGAAATGTCCGTCGAATTTTTCTCAACAATTAATCGTTGTGCAGTCTCAATAATTTGTTGGGTATTTAATTTATCCATGTTTGTTCTCCTCAAATATTTCAATGACCTTAGAGTAACATAAAAATAAGTTGAGTTACAATATTTGACTTTTGTAACTAAATAATTTAATATCAGGTTACAAAATTAAAAATATGTAACCAAACGAGGAAAATTATTATGAAGGCAGCACAACTGTTAAAGTATCAATCAGATTTCAAATTACACGTCAACGATATCGAAGTTCCCACTATTAAGGATGATGAGGTACTGATTCGCGTCAAGTATGCCGCCGTCAACCCCTTAGAAACTTTAATCGGGACTGGAGCCGTCAAATTAATCAGTCCCTATCAATTACCCACTACATTAGGTAATGAGTTATCGGGTGAAATCGTTCAAGTCGGACAGTCAGTTTCTAATTTTAAAATTGGCGATGCGGTTTACTCGCGACTTAGTATCAACCAAATTGGAGCCTTTGCAGAATATGTTGTAACGAATGAAAATACCATTGCGCACCTGCCAGCTAACAATGATTTCAAAAGCGGAGCTGCGTTGGCACTAACTGGCTTAACTGCTTTGCAAGGTTTAACAGAAAATTTACAAGCACATGCCGGACAAACTTTGTTTATTCCTGGTGGTTCAGGTTCGTTTGGACAAATGGCAATACCAATTGCCAAAAGTTTAGGCCTCAATGTAATTGTTAGTGGTAACACTAGAAACCGTGAGCAGGCATTGCAAATTGGTGCCGATCAATACTTAGATTATCGAAGTGAAAACTATTGGGAAACTTTAAAAAATATTGATTTAGTCATCGACACACTTGGACCAAGTGAATTTACGCGTGAATTATCCATTCTTAAACCTGGTGGAAAGCTTTTATCACTAGTCAATGGTCCAAATCGACAATTTGCCATCGACCAACAATCGCCTGCCTGGAAGAGATTTTTATTCGGACTCGTAGGACGGAAATTTGACAAGCAAGCAGCTGCAAAACAGGCCGAATATCAGTTTATTTTTGTGAGAAGTGACGGCGCGCAACTAGCTCATTTGAATGATTTAATTTTAAAACATAATATTGTCCCTCAAGTTGATTCAAATGTTTTTAAAATTGACGAGATTAATGACGCCATCGAGTACTTGAAAAATGGTCATCCCCAGGGAAAAGTTTTAATTGAATTCAACTAATCCCCACTGCTTTTATGAGCAATTATGGTACTTAACCGTTATAATTGTTCCACATGGAACATTAAGGAGTGATCTGACATGTCATTAAATTATCAAGATATTGAAGCAGCCGTCTTATCGGAAAAAGATGCTGGCGGATTCGCTAAATTGATGAAAGACTTTCAGGCATTAGGCGTTGAAAAATACGATTACCTAGTGGCTGACGGGCTTTATCGCTATTATGATTCAGATAGCAGCATTGACCTGCAAGTAAAAGCAGTCCCCAAGTCTGTCGAGGCACTGGGTGATTCTACAAAGATCAAGCTAGCCGTCCAAGGTGCACAAGCCGGAAAATTTGATTTTGAACGTTTCTGTGAGCTTGCTGGTCAAGCTGGTGTTCTTTATTGGCGAAGTGATTTAATAGCCAAGAACGTGTCATATTTTGACACTCAAGGCAATGCTTTACTAATCGAGCCGATTCCAGGTATCTAGGCAAAAAAATTCTCAATTCAAGTTATGAATTGAGAATTTTTTTATTTAAATAAACTATTTTCAAACCATGCAGAAGACGGTTTGCTCATTATCCTAGTGGTAAAAGTCAAAACGACCTTTGGATAGAACTTCTTTCATCCCACCAGTTTCCAACAATGATTTGTCCATGATACCCTTTTTGGCAACGGATGCGGCATAGCCTTTAACGGCAGTTTTACCAACCAATCCAAAGGCATGCGTGTTACCAATTGAAGCAACCGTTCCTAAAGACTTAAAGGTAAATTCTTTCGTTGCTTCGTTGTTAACCTTATGGATGATATTTTCAGCGGCTAAGTGTCCCATCACTAAGGAAATTTGCGCCGTAGTTGGATATGGGCGACCTGAATCTTCGTCCATCGCTGCTGCCACATCTCCCACGATGAAGACGTTGTCGTAATCAGGATCCGTCAGATCTTTGTTAACCATCACGCGGCCACGTTTTTCTGAAAAACCAGCATCGGTCATAACTTTGCTACCACGAACACCGGTTGTCCAAATAATGGTCTTGGCAGTCACTTCGCCACGGTCATTTTCATCATCCCCATTTTGATAAACCACTGTATCAGGTTTAATTTCGAGGATGCGTTTACCGGTGAGCATTTCTACTCCCCAATCAGCTAAGTGCTTGCTACCATAGTCTGCCAATTTTTCAGGAAACATTGGTAATAATCTAGTGGAAGCTTCCACGCTGGCAATCTTAATTTTGTCTGCGCTCACCCCAGCCAACTTAGCTAATTGAGGTCTAGCTTCAACTAAAGCACCGACCAACTCAAAGCCAGTGAAGCCCATTCCACAAACGATGATTTTTAAATATTCTTCATCTTGCGTCCTGGTATATTCATTCATTTGTTTTTCTAAATGTTCACGGATACCAACGGCTTGATCAACATCGACCATTGATAAGGCATTTTCATCCACACCAGGAATCCCAAACGATTCAGAAACAAATCCTAACGCCACAACTAAATAATCGTAACGCAGTTCTGGTTGATTGGTGACTTTAACCGTCTTTTGTTCGCGATCAATATTGACCACGGTACCTTGAATAAAAGTCGTCTTGTCAGGGTCAACAACATCGCTAATATTAAACAAGATTCGTTCACGTTCTTGAGTTCCAGCCGCTACTTCATGTAAATCTGCAGCTTCATAGTGATATTCATTTCGATCCACTAAAGTCACATGAATATCTTCCTTACTTTTTTGTAAGGCTCCTAAAGTTCGAAGCCCTGCATATCCGGCACCTAAAATTACAACTTCTGTCATTTTTTCCACTCCTTATAAAAATAATCCAACTGCATAACTGACAACTTGTGCAAATGAGCCAATTGCTAAAATTCTAATCGCAGTCACAAAAGTTTCCTTTTTGACCTGCTTTTTCATAAAAATACGAGTTTGCTTGACTACAATTGGAACAACAACCAACGTAATCAGCATTGTCCAGGGAGCAATCTTAACTACTACCGCGCCAATAATTGCTATAAAGGCAATCACATTTAAGAGCACAAATAGATTTACAGCTCGTTTTTTCCCTAAATAGTGTGGCAACGTATAACGAAGATTACTTTCATCTTCATCTAAATCTGAAATGTTATTTGCTAACATCAAATTTGCAATCCAGGCAGATGTTGGTAATGCAATCAACTCAATTTTTGCAATAGTCGCCACATTCCAAGTAATCACCTCAAAAGTATTGAGATAAATACTAATTAATATAATCATAAAGCCCATCGTCACCCCTGATAGTAACTCACCTAACGGCATGCTAGAGAAAGGATGCGGACCCGATGAATAGAATACGCCAACTAAGTAACACCATAACCCCATTATAAGTAATGGCCACCCGGTTAGCCAAGCAAGAACAACTCCAATCAGGGCAGAAATTATTACCATCGTGATCATTATGCTAAATACTAGTTTCACCGATAAGTGTTCGCGCCCGATGATATTAGTCTTGCGCTTATATTCCAGTTCATCAACGGCGTGATGATAGTCGTTAAGATTATCCAAAATATCCACTGCCATGTTAAAAATAAACATCGCGATGAAAAATAGTATGACATAGCCCAGGTTCAAGGCGTGATAGTTATACCAGCTAAAGCAGATGCCAATCAAAAATGGCAACACGCTAGCGGTTTTAGCTTTAATTTCTACTAATTCTAAAAATACTGCTAACGACAAATTTTACACTCCTCAATTATTGTTACTAGTCAAACATCACTCAACTACGGTAAGATAGCTTTATAAGAACTCGTGGAGGAGCAACAAAAATGTCTGATAGTTGTTTTAATTATCCAATAGTTGAAAACGGAACTGAACAAGTTCGCAATCTACTACTTAAATCTGTAAATAAAAATAATTCTGAAGTTGAACAAGCTTTGACTGATATGTTAACCGCTGGCGGCAAAATGTTACGACCAGCCATCTTTTTGTTGTTCAATGAATTTGGTCCAGAACCTAAGAACAGCGATAAGCAAATCAAAATTGCAGCTTCAATTGAAATCCTACATATGGCCACTTTGATTCATGATGATATCATTGATGACTCACCATTGCGTCGCGGTGTAGCTAGCGTCCAAGCCAAATTAGGTAAAGACGTTGCTGTATACGCCGGCGATTTACTGTTTACTAAATTTTTCCAATTCATCAACGAAACTATGAATGGCACTGATTTCATGAAAATTAATGCTGATGCCATGGAACAAATCTTGATGGGTGAATTGATTCAAAAAGCTAATCGTTTCAATCCCAACAATCTCATCGAAACTTATTTGGAAACCGTCACCGGTAAAACCGCCGAATTATTCCGGTTAGCTTGCTTGGAAGGTGCTTACTTTGGTGGTGCTACCGAGTCAATCGTTGAAACAGCTGCTAAAATCGGAAAAAACATTGGTATCGCCTTTCAAATCAATGATGACATCTTAGACTACACTTCCGACCAAAAAACGCTTAAAAAGCCAATTTTGGAGGATTTAGCTGAAGGTGTCTACACACTGCCACTACTCTTAGCCTTGAAAAAAGATTCTTCAAAATTTAAAGCACTGTTGGACAAAAATCATCAATTAACTACTGGTGATGTTGAAAACATCGTAGCCGATGTGACCCAACTCGGGGGTATTGAGAAAGCTATTCAATATGCAGAGTCATATACCAACCAAGCCGAAAAATTAATCGCTTCTTTGCCAACTAGCAAAGCTAAAATGGTTCTGAACAAAGCAATTAAAAAGATGTTAACCCGAAAATTCTAAAAACCAGCATCAATTGCCTTTAACTCCCTGAATCGTTGATTAGTTTGATTCAGTTCTGTTGGTGTCCCTTGCATTTCGATTTGGCCATCTTCAATGAAGATGACTTTATCCATGCTATCAATACCTTGTAAATGATGAGTCACCCAAATCACAGTCTTACCTTCCAATTGGTTAAAGAAAGTATTAATTAAGCCTTGTTCCGTAATTGGATCCAAGCCAACTGTTGGTTCATCAAGGATAATGATTGGGACATCTTTTAACAAAATTCTGGCTAAGGATAACCGATGTCGTTCCCCACCAGAAAATCTCAAGCCAGCTTCATCGACTAACGTCCCCAGTCCATTTGGTAATTTTTGAATCATTTCTTTCAGACCAACTCGGTCCAAGACATCCCATAATTTATCATCGCTGGCAGCTTCGTCCCCAATACGTAAGTTATTCGCAATTGTAGTATTAAATAAGTATGGAGCCTGATTAATAACCCCAATGTACCGATCAATGTCATCGTTCAAGACATTAGTTTTGATGTCATTAATCGTGACCTGACCATTTGTGGGTTCCAAATCACCATGCAATAAATGAGTTAATGTACTTTTACCTGAGCCACTCTTACCCAAAATCGCAATTTTTTCACCTGGCGCAATTTGGATATTCAAATCTTTTAAAATTTGTTTTGAACTGTTGTCATAACTAAAATCAAGATGATCAATTGAAATTGTCAGTGGGCCTGTGAGGCTTTCAATGGCAGTTGCTTTTTTTGTTTCATCAGGTAATTCATTAAAACGATGAATTGAATCTTGATAGGTTGAGCTTTCCTCAGCAGCTTGCGATAGTGGTTCAAAGCTGTTAATTAATGGAAAGATTCCCAAAACAAAGGCAGCAATCCAATTAGTCATTCCTGACCCGTGGACACCTTGAAAACTATTTCCCGTCCAGAATAGCGTCAGAATCACGATTGTTCCAAAGACTACCTGAACAATCAGATCGCGATACCGTTTGAATCTGAGTAATCGATCACGCACTTCATGTAGTTCTGCTTCAGATTTTTCGTGTAATTCAACATAGTCATGACCACGTTGACTAAAAATCCAATCAGAAATTCCTAACACGTTATCCGTTAAGTTGCCGTACAGATTATTTCTCATTACTTTCGCTTTCGCATGACGGGCTCCATTGGCGGCCACCGACCACATTGGAATTGCAAAAACTACAAAGCCAAACAAAACCAACATTGAAAGACCAAAAAAGATTGAGAAAAATCCGGTTAAAATGACAACCACCACATACAACGTCCAACCAATAATGGTGGGGAAAATAACCCGTAAATATAAATTCTGAATATGATTAATATCTTCTGACAATAAACCGAGAACGTCCCCAGTCCGGTACTTTTGATTAAAGAAAACCGCTTGTGGTTCTAAGGCCACATATAAACGACGACGCAAGTTAGACGTCATTTTCAAAACCCAGTTATGACTCACAAGACGTTCCAAATATCGGAATACTGGTCGACCAATCCCGAAAGTTCTTGTTAACACAATTGGTACATACACTAATAGGATGTTAATGGGCAAGGAAGCTGATTTACTAATCAAATAGCCCGAGTTAAACATCAAACCAACTTCGCAGACCACTGCGATAATTCCCAGAAAAATAGCTAAAATTAGCGATCTCTTATATTGCTTTAAATATGGTTTGACCCAAGTATCATTTTTAAACATCAGCTTCACCTCCCATCATCGCATTCGTTAGTTCCACAAAAGGTCCATTATTGGCTTGTAATTGTTCCAAGGTCCCTTGTTCAACTAATTCGCCATGTTTCATCACTAAGATATAATCCATATCCTTCATCCAGTGAAGCCGGTGGGTCGCAAAGAAGACTAATCGTTGATTCATCATTGGTAACATTTTTTCTTTTAAATCAATTTCAGTTTCAATGTCTAAATGTGCGGTTGGTTCATCAAACAACATAATTTTGCGTCCAGAATCAATGAGTGCTCGTGCTAAGGCAATCCGTTGTGCCTGACCACCACTAAGTGCGCGCGAGCCTTCTCCCAAGACGGTATCTAAATGATCTGGTAGTTCCTCAACAAACTCAGTTAACCCGACGGCATCGATTGCTTGTTTGACATCATCTTCACTAGCGGTTGGATGATAAAACGCCACGTTTTCGCGAATCGTCTTATGAAAAACATACGGTGTTTGTGGCATGTAAATCAGTTGCTTTTGCCAATCCGCCTGACTAAACGAGTCAATTTTTGCTTTATCAATTTGGATATCTGACGATTCAGGACTAAAGAAACCACTTAATAAGTTGATTAAAGTCGTTTTCCCGGACCCACTCATCCCAATGATGCCAACTTTTTGGTAACCGGAGAGATTTAATTGCACATTTTTAACCCCAAGTGAATCTTGGTAGTTAAAATCTAGCTGATTAATTGATAACTGCGAATTTGCATTCCAATTGTCAATTTTAACTGGTTCACTAATATTTCCCGGGTTATTAATAATTTGATAAATGGCCGTCATGGCATTCTTACCATCCAAGGTAGCGTGGTAATCACTCGAAAAATTACGAACTGGTTGGAAATATTCTGGAGTTAAAATCAAAATTGATAAAGCTGGGAACAGTAGGATTTGTTCATTAATCAATCGCAGTCCAAGTAATACCGCCACAACCGCAATAGATAACGTTGTAAAGAAATCCAAGGCAAATGTTGATAAAATAGCTACTCTAATTGTCGACATCGTTGCTTTCCTGAACTGTTCACTTGTTGTATAAATACTATCAGCGTACTTTTTGCTCAGACCAAAGTATTTTAATACTGAAATGCCACGCAGTGAATCAATAAAATGATTTGATAGCATTGTAAATTTAGCATATTGATTATCAGCTTTACTTTTAGCCGCATAACCTAAAATAATCATAAAAATGATGATTAATGGGAATACTAATGTTAAAACCACACCAGATTCCCAATCAAAAACATAGATTGTGGCCAAAATGAACCAAGGTATCAGCATCATATTCATTACTTTTGATAGAATCAATTTGATGTAATTTTCGACCTGATCGATTCCATCCAGGGTCATGGTGGTAATATTACCCGTCCCGAATTGTTGAACAACTTCTGGGCCAAGCTTGAAGATTTTATTTAATAATGTAGTTCTAATTTTCTGTGCACTTGAATACGCAAATTTGTCGAGCATTCGATCTCGGGCCAATTCAATCAACTGACGTCCGAGAAATGCAATCGCAAACGTAAGCATCCAACGTGTAATTTCTGATAAATTTTTTCCTGACCACAAACCTGTAATTGCCAACGATAAACTAATTGCTTGGCTGATAATAAATAATGCTTGCAAAACCGCTAAGCCTGCAAGCAAAATCATTATTTTTTTAATTCCAGGAAGGTTCAGTAAACGCTTATCCAGCATTGACAACCTCTCCCTCGACATCAAACTTAGGATGTTTAATCCGTTTTCTAAAGACATAATACGTCCATGCTGTATATGCTAACACAAATGGCAAAATGGTAAATGCCAGGATGGTCATAATGTGTAGCGTGTATGGACTTGATGATGCATTAACAATTAACAAGTCGTTCTTATGCGTAAGTGAGCTAACCATTACACGTGGGAATAAACCAGAGAACAATAGGCTAACTAATGCAATCATGGTTAAGCCACTGGCAAGAAAGGCTAACATTTCTTTACGTTTAGCAACCGCTACGTTAGCAATCACTGACAATGCAACGATTACTACTAAGAGTGACAAGGTTGTAATTGGATGTAGTGTGAAGAAGTCTGTTTGGAAATACATCAAAACAGCGAATACAACTAATCCAACGTACAGTACCCAATAGAACAGTTCAGCGTAGTTACGCGCACGATCACGAACTGGTCCAAGCGTCTTAAGGGTTAAATAATTTAATCCATGCAAGTAGCAAAGAAGAGTTAAAGCAACCCCACCGACAACAGAGTAAAGATTAATGTAGTCCGTGAAACCTGCCTTCATGTTACCAGCAGCATCCAAAGGCATACCTTGAATCATACTGATAAATAGGATTCCAAAGAAGAATGGCACAATGAAACTACCAATGGCAAGTGTCCAGTTCCAAACCTTCTTTTTATTTCCTGGCATTTTGCTTCTAAATTCAAACGATACCCCACGGATAATCAACCCAACTAAGATAATAAACAAGATGAGATAATATCCACTAAACATTGAGGCATACCAATAAGGGAACGATGCAAAAATCGCACCACCAGCTGTTAATAGCCAAACTTCATTTCCATCCCAAATTGGTCCAATTGTTTCGATAATTTGATCTTTTTCGTGTTCATCATGAGCTAAAGTTTGAACAGACATTCCTACCCCGTAATCAAAACCTTCCAGGAAGAAATATCCAGAGAACAGTACTCCGATTAAGATGAACCATAATAGTTGTAATCCACTCATTAGCTAAACGCCTCCTTATCAAAAGGATCCGAATTAATTTTAGCTTCAGCTTCTAATTTCTTTTCTTCATAATCAGGTCCCTTGTGTAATTCACGAATTACTAAGTAAACCATCACGCTGGCCAAACCTGCAAATAACAAGAAGTAGACTGTATTAGAGATAAACAACGAAGTAACTGAAACGTTTGGTGACACACTTTGTTTCATCGTGAATAAGCCATAAACTGTCCATGGGAAGCGTCCTAATTCGGTAATTAACCATCCAGCTGTATTGGCCATAAATGGTGTAAATGTGGTTAATCCAATAATCCACAACATCCATTTATGTTCATATAAGCTTGGTTTCTTCTTCCTCGTGAAGAATAGTCCCAATGCTGAGACAAGGAACATCAAAGCGCCAAACGCAGCCATAACACGGAAACTATAGAACAAAGTATTAACCGATGGATAATAATTCTTATTCCCATATTTCACCGTTAATTCTTTATTAACCGTGTTCATACCTTTGATTGATCCAGAAGGCTTGTTGTAAGCCAAAATACTTAACATGTAAGGAATATCCACGCCAAAGGCTTGAGTATGGTCCTTTTCATTTGCCCAAGCAATCAAGGTCCAAGCAGCTGGATCACCTGTATCCTTGTAATTACCTTCAGTAGCTGCAAACTTCATTGGTTGTTGCGTAACTAAGTCTTTCATTTGTAAATCACCTGCAGTCATGACTGCAACTGATCCTACCAATGAAATAACTAAACCAAGACGAAGTGATTTTTTGAAAAAGTCCTTTGCTTTTTGACTCTTTTTAAGAAGTTGGAAAGCAGATAGACCAGCGATAATGATACCGCCCATCGTAATTGCACCAGCGATAACATGTGAAAATTCATACCATACTTGATGATTTGATAGTAAGGCTCCAAAATCATTCATTTCGGCACGACCATTTTTCAATGTGTAACCAACTGGGTGTTGCATGAAACTGTTGGCCGCCAAAATCCAAAATGCTGACAAGATTGAGGCAAAAGCTGTTAACCAAATAAAAATAACATGAACTTTTGGTTTCATACGATCCCAAGTGAAAATCCAAAGTCCCAAGAACGTTGATTCCATAAAGAATGCGAGTAATGCTTCAATGGCCAATGGAGCACCGAAGATATCACCAACGAATCTTGAATAATCAGACCAGTTCATCCCAAATTGGAATTCTTGAATAATACCGGTAACTACCCCAACCGCAAAACTTAGTAGGAAAATGTTCCCCCAGAATTTTGCCATTTTCTTATATAACTCATTCTTCGAACGCACATACATCGTTTCCATCACTGCTACAGCAAATCCGGTCCCAATGGTGAATGGCACAAAGAAGAAGTGAAAAATTGTTGTCATCGCAAATTGAAATCTTGCTAATGTCACAATATCCATAATGTACCTCCTCCTTTAAAAAAACGTGTTAATAATTGCATAATAAAAATGAATACCCTTACAATGCATAATATACTCTTTTGTTCAGCGAATTTAAAGGAAATATCCATAGTTCTTCCGATTTATTTCTTTTCAATTGATAAAAGTTGACATATGTCAACAACTTGTCAATTAATTATATACAAAAAGCCGGCCTATAAACTATAAACCGGCTTGTTCATTTTATAACATGACAACTATTTTTCCTAAATTTTGGCTATTTTCTAAATATTTATGTGCTTGACTGATTCCTGAAAGGGTAAATATTTTTTCAGGTGATAAATTAAGTGGATGTAATTGAATAAAGTCCAACATTTGCTGAATCTTATACTGACTAACATCCCCAGAATAAAAGCCAGTTAGGTATCGATTGTTTGGAATGTCAGTAATTGGGTCAAATCTATCTAACGTCCATTGGCCACCCAACTGACCAGTTGAACTAACAATGCCAAACTCGACTAGATGTTTTAAAGAGTCCCGTAATGTTAGTGGACCGATTAAATCAACAATTTTATCGAATTTCCCTATATTTGCCGGTAAATCATTACTAGTCACGATTACTTCATTAAAACCAACCTCTTGTAACAATTGAACTTTAGCTTCCGATCTAATTGTTCCAACAATTTGTACGTCGTAATCAATTGATTTGATTAGCCGCATCACCGCAATACCCACCACCACTACTTGCACCACGGATTAGCACTCGTTCATTGGGACGGACTTGTAAACTCCTAAAAATACCAAACGCAGTGTAATATGTTTCTGGGATTGCAGCCAGGGTGGGCCAATCTAGAGATGTTTGCACCGGATAAATTTGATGATTGGGTAATAAAACGTATTCCGCATAGCCGCCATCAAATGCCCGACCCATTTCTCCCATAATAGAAATCACTTTTTGACCTACTTGTAAGTTATCATCCGTAGATTCTGCAACTTCACCGACTACTTCAATCCCCAAAATTCGCGGAAATTGGACATCTGGCGATTGACCTTGCCGAGTAAATATTTCCGAGTGATTAATGCCAAAACCTTTAACTTTGATTAATGACCACCCGGGCTTCACTGTAGGTGTCGGAACATCCGTGTATTCCAAAACTTCCGGACCACCTGGATGCCGCACAACAATTGCTTTCATCTGGCTACCTCCTAATTATTTTTCAATCAAATTATGCTTGAGTAAATATTCTTTGGCAACAATAGAGGCTTTTCGATGTTTAACCGAAACTTGATAATTCATTTCTTGCATGTCTTTAGTGGTGATTTTGCCGGCTAACTTATTCAAACTTTTGACAACTTTAGGATTTTTCTTGGCAAAACTAGCTTTCATTAACGGCGCACCTTGATATGGTGGGAAGAAAGATTGATCGTCTTTGAGGGTTGTCAATGCGTACTGTCTTAATTGTGGATCAGTAGTATACGCATCAGTCACATCAATTTTATTATCCGCTAACGCTTCGTATCTTAATGAAGGTTCCATTGTTTTAACTGAGGCAAATTCAATCCCATACGTCATTTTTAAACCGGGATAGCCGTCTGCCTGTTGATAAAAGTCGGGATCAAACGCGGCGTTAAAATTAGACGATAATTTTTGTAAATCACTGAGCGTTTTTAAATTGTACTTCTTTGCATCGGCTGTTCGGATGGCCAGTGCATAATCATTTTCATACTTCATTGGCTTCAAATAAGTCATATCGAATTGTTGTTTCAATAACTGTTTTGCTTCTTGATAGGATTTTTGAGGATTGTGACTGACGCTATCCGAAGTTTTGACAAGTGATTGCATGACTGTCCCGGTAAATTCAGGATAGATATCAATTTTGCCACTTTTTAAGGCTTTAAATAGGAAACTAGTGCCACCGAAGTTTGATTTCAACTGAACTTTGACATTAGGATTGTCTTCTTCAATTAAATCTTTGTACATATTAATCAGTACTTCGGGCTCACCACCCATTTTCCCCGCAATGGTAATCGTCTGAGTACGTTGGGCGATTAACTTGCTGCCCACTGTGTAACCACCAAATAAAATCAATAAGGTTGCGACTCCGATAACAATCCTTTTTAATGAAACCTTGCCCAACAATTTGATAAGCCCATTAGCGAGTAGAGCTAAAATCGCTGATAAGACTGCACCCACGACTAATGCATTATCATTATTGGTTTGGATACCGACTAAAATATAGGTCCCTAAACCACCACCGCCAATCAAGGCTGCTAAGGTGGTTGTCCCAATAATCAATACGACCGCAATTCGAATGCCGGACACAATCATCGGTAATGCTAAAGGTAATTGCACTCGGAATAATTTGAATCGTTTTGACACACCAAACGCATCGGCTGCTTCAATTAAAATTGGATCAATATTAGTCAATCCCGAGTAGCTATTTTGAAAAATGGGCATAATAGCATACAAGACTAGTGCAATAATTGCTGGTAAGGTCCCAATTCCCACGAATGGAATTAATAACCCTAAAATTGCTAAACTCGGAATTGTTTGAATCACCCCTGCGACTTGTGAAACAAATTCCCCACCTTTGGGATGGTCAATCATAATAATTGCTAATGGCACGGCGATGATAATCGCAATAATTGCAGCAATCGCAGAGATATAAATATGCTGGCCCAGTGCAGCAATGATTTCGCCGCTATTTTTTTGTAAATATTCAATCATCTAATTACACCTACTCTCAAAGTAGCCATGTAATTAACTAAATCTTCTGGTTGCAAAATAATCTGATCAACGACGATGAGTTGATTTGGACGATCATGAATTTCTCGTGACCAATCGAAGATAGTTTGGTCATCACCCATCGGAATTGCCGTTTCGTCAGTTTGTTGCACGCCAAAGCCTGCATCGATTACTTGCTGTAAAAAGATTTCTACTGAGGTATCGTTATCAAAAAAGTCTTTCACGAATTGGTTTGCAGGATGGGACAAAATATCTTGGGGCTTACCAACTTGCTGCAATTCGCCTTGATAAAGGACGGCTAATCGATCAGCCAATTTCAAAGCTTCTTGCATATCATGAGTCACAAACACGAAAGTCGTTTTGATTTCGCGATGTAATTCAAAGACTAATTCCTGTAGTTGCGCTCGCGAAATTGGATCAAGGGCGCTAAAGGGTTCATCCATTAACACCACGTTGGGTTGTCCAGCTAATGCCCGCACAATTCCCACCCGTTGTGCTTCTCCACCTGATAATTCACTTGGCATCCGCGACAAAAAAGTTTCAGGATCCAGGCCAACGCGGACCATCAATTCACATATTCGGTCGTGTTTACGAGTTTCATTCCAACCAAGTAAGTCCAATTGAATCGATACATTCTGTTCCACCGTCATATTAGGAAACAAAGCTCCTGCTTGTAATACATACCCGATGTTATGCCGTAACTGACGAATATTACTATTTTTTATGTCTTCATCAGCGATTCGAATCTCACCTGTGGTTGGAGTATTTAAACCATTAATCATTTTTAATAACGTGGTTTTCCCACTCCCAGAAGGGCCCACTAAGACAAATAATTCACCCTCATCAATATTAAGATTTAGATTATTTAGCGCTAATCCTTGCTCATATTCTTTGCTCACATTTTTAAATTCAATCATTTAAACTACCTATTACTTTCGATAATTTTGATACAGAAAATCTTTCATTGTGCTAGGTTGATGGCCAGTGATTTTTTCAAAGTCATTGGACACTTCCGACAGCAAGCCCTTTGCTCCGCCTGCATACATCGATGACAATTCCGAACCGTCACCATCTGATTCATAAATGTCGGCAAACTCTTGTAATGTCACCGGCTGATAACCAATTGGTTTACCCGTAACCTCACTCATAATGGCGGCTAATTCTATCATAGTATAAGCTTTTTTCTGACTGAGTAAATACGTTTCGCCATGATTTCTCAATTGTGGTTTCACTGCCAAATTGGCGAACGCCTCCGCACTCTCTTCCAGACTAATAAAAGCCATTTTCTGATTACCCACCGGATAAATCACATTCTGACGTTCGATGAGCTCCGGCAAATATGGCACCAACGGATCTGCATACAAGCTATTTTTCGCCACCGTATATTTCAAACTTGAGGCAGCTAAAGCACGCGGAGCAAAGCCGTAGTACGGCGACATTACAAATGGATTGTTTTCTTGGTCCGCAAAGAAGCTCATAAATACAATTTCATCGACATGTGCTAATTTCATTGCTTGCAGTGTGTTTTGTAATTCAGTCACTCGTTGAACGACATCATAAGTCTTGCTTGGTACATACACCAATACATCCACGCCAATCAAAGCCTGCGTCATACTGGCTACATTTAAATAATCAGCTGGCCGCACGGCAATTCCCTGCTCCACTAATACTTGTGCCTTAGCTGGTGTATGCACTAATGCAATCAATTCAGCGGGTTCGGCTAATTTCAACATTTGTTCTATAATTTGACCACCTAAATTACCGGTAGCACCTGTAATTGCGTATTTCATTATTAAAAACCTCGCTTTTCCTTAATAATCGCTCTTATCTTATCGGCAAAAATCACACTAAGCAATCAAAAGTTAAAGAAAGTAGCTTTTTTGATGAAATTAAAGTAAAATAATTGTAACTACAAAAGTTACAGAGGATATTACAAATGAGATTATCAACTAAATTTAGTGACGCGCTCCATTTACTTGTTTTCATCAACGTCTTTAGTGACATCAAAATTACCAGTGATTTAATCGCCATCAGCATCAAAACCTCACCGGTCGTCGTTAGACGCTTAATCGGTTCACTACGGGATGCCGGGATTATTATTAATGACCCTAATAACCATCAACCAATTTTTGCTAAAGAACCATCTGAAATCACCATGTTTGATGTTTATTTAGCAACTGAAGGTCATACAGCACTATTTGAAATCGATCACGATACAAACGCAGAATGTACCGTTGGTGGTAACATCCAAGAAGTCTTAAATGGCTTTTACACTAACGCAGAAGCGGCGGCCTACAAAGAACTCAACCGGATTAGCATGCAAGAAGTCATCGATCAAATTTTAATCGCCGACAAATTAAAAAAAGCACGAGCCGCACAATAGTTTCACGTGAAACACAGTTAAATAATAGCTAATCTGGAATTGTGAGCAAACTACTCGCACTTTGTTCCAAAAAGTTATATTATTTTCTGACAAACTTTAAATCCATTTAAAAAGGAGCGTTACGCATGTTCGATATTATTTCTTACGCACGAAAATTTTCTAAATTTACATTCGCAGAAAAACAATTTAATAACATTGACGGCGTAATTTTTTCCCAGCTTCCTTATTTAAATTACAAAAGTCTTTCTGGCCCAACCAGTTTGGCAAATATGACTATTGCTGAAATTGATCAGTTTTCACATCATACCTGGAATGCTAAGAAAAACTACCAACTGTTAAATATTATGAAAAACAGCCTTCGTTATCGTGATGTTAAATTTTTAGACTTTACTAATAAATTTAGCTACGGCAAGGAGCAGAATTTTTCTGCGGTTAGTATGCAAATTAATGCTGACCACTACTTCGTTGGTTACCGTGGCACCGAGTCTAACTTCGTTGATTGGAAAGAAGATATGAATCTTTCTTTTATGAAGGAAATCCCTTCTCGGTTGGAAGCAACCCATTATCTGAAAGATTTTATGAATTCAGTTTCTGGAAAAGTCATCATTGGTGGCCACTCCAAAGGCGGTGATCTAGCAACCTTTGCCTTTAAACACATTCCTGAATCCCTACAAGCAAGAATCACCCACGCATACAGTATTGATGGCCCAACCTCCATCAAAACAAAACACACCAGCATTCAAGACCGCATCACCAAATTGGTGCCACAAACTTCGTTAATCGGTATCATTATGGATCGGTCTAAAAAGTTTCAAGTCGTTAGAAGCACTGCCGATATGATGGAACAACACAACCCATTTACTTGGAGTGTTGTGGATGGCGACTTTGAGTACTTACCTCAAACTGATAAGTTTTCTAAAATTGTGCAAGATTCATTAATGACTTGGCAAAAAGAACTATCACCCGGGATGAAAAAAACGTTTGTTAATTCTCTCTTCCGAGCCATCGATAAGACTGGTCACACATCCGTAAATGAATTTGCTAAGCATTGGAAACAAAACGTGATTGCGATTACGCGCACTGCTGCCAGTCAGCCTGCAGAAACTCGTAAAGTTTGGCGTAACGTTTCAGGCAAATTAATTAAATGTTTCATCACTTCAACCGGAAAACATGCTTTCCGATAAAAAAAGTTCGCTGCGAAGCGAACTTTTTTAGACTGCTAATTTAGTTTTATTTAATAATAATGAGCTTCCGACTACCGAAATGGAACTCAGAGCCATCCCTAAACCAGCCAATTCGGGACTTAATGTTAATCCTAATCCCACAAAGATTCCGGCAGCAATTGGAATTCCAATTGCGTTGTAAATAAAGGCCCAGAAAAGATTTAATTTGATACGATTAAATGTCTTCTTACTTAATTCCAGTGCATTGACTACATCCATTAAATCATTTTTAACCAACACAATATCACCAGATTCAATTGCAACATCAGTCCCAGAACCCATTGCAATACCAACGTTTGCAGTAGCTAGCGCTGGGGCATCATTAATTCCATCGCCGACAAACGCCACTGATTCATGCTGTTGTAAGTGTTCAACTTCATTGGCTTTATCTTTTGGCAAGACATTAGCAATCACCGTATCGATACCAACTTGGTTAGCAATCGCGCCGGCGACCAACTCATTATCACCAGTCAACATCACTGTTTTTAGTCCACGCTGATGCAAGGCGGCCATCGCTGCTTTGGCGGTTTCTTTAGGCATATCTTGAATAGCAATCAGACCAATTATATTATGATTTTGACCAACAGCTACAACGGTCTTTGCTTCGTTTTGTAATCTAATCATGTCAGCTTCAAAATCATTAGTTGCTGCTAACTTTGGTGAACCAACAAACACATCTTGTCCATTAATCTTGCCTTGGACACCACGACCTTCAATTGATTGAAAATCAGTCACCGTGTACTGTGAATTTTGATTGTCATCTAAGATAGCTCTTGCTAACGGATGTTCTGACGATGCTTCTAAAGCTGTCGCAATCTCCATTACTTGTTTAGCATCCCCAACAACATCGGTCACTTTTGGTGCACCTTCAGTAATTGTCCCGGTTTTATCAAAGACGACAGTCGTAATCTGTTTGACAGCTTCCAAAACTTCACCATTTTTAATTAAAATGCCTAATTTAGCACTGCGACCAGTCCCAACCATCAATGCAGTTGGTGTAGCAATTCCAAGGGCACATGGACAAGCAATAATGATCACCGAAACGGCAAACAGCATTGCATTCACGACACTGCTTCCTAAGAAGCCGTACCAAATCGCAAACGTTAAAATCGAGAGAATCATGACCACCGGTACAAAGACGTTCGCAATTTGATCAACTGTTTTTTGAATTGGTGCATGACTACTTTGAGCTTTTTTAACCAATTCCACAATTTGTGCCAACATGGTATCATCGCCAACTTTGGTAACTTTAAACGTAAACGTACCGTCGATATTGAGGGTTGAACCAATAACGTGATCATCCACACTTTTGCTAACAGGCATACTTTCACCAGTTACCATGGCTTCATTGATTGAAGATTTTCCTGAAGTAATGACCCCGTCCAAAGCAACTTTTTGACCTGGTTTTACCCGAATTTCATCATTTAGTTGAACCTCATCAATTGGAACTTGAATATAATTGCCATCACGCAAGACTTCAGCTTCTTTAGCTTGCAGATTAACCAACTTTTCAACTGCGCTAGACGCCGAATTACGCATCCGTTCTTCAAACACTTGACCTAACAGAACAAAAGTCACCACAAATGCGGCACTTTCAAAGAATACTGCCCGTCCTGTTAATAACGCAAAGATACTATATACATATGTTACAAGGGTTCCTACCGCTACCAAAGTATCCATATTAGCATGATGATTTTTAAAAGATGCCCATGCACTTTCGATAAATTGTCGCGCTGAAATGGCCATGACAATCGTCGTCAGAACAAACATAATCCAGGCATCACCGTGTAACATCAACCCAAACGGCTTGGCAATCATCATAATTAGCATTGGTAACGAGGCGACCAAAGAAACGATAAATCGATTCTTGATACTCATTATTTAACAACTACCTTTCCATGGAACATATCCATCCCACATGCAAATTGATATTCACCTGCTTTAGAAGTATCAATGTCGATAGTATGATCCTCATTTTGTGGTAAAAACTCTTTAATTTGAAACTCAGGAAAAACGACTTGTTCTAAACAGCTAGATGGGTCTTTACGATTAAAGGTTAACTGTGCCGGTACGCCTTGCTTCAACACAATCGTACTAGGCTTATACCCGCCATCAACTGAGACACTCGCTTATTGTGATCCATTAGCAACTTTAGCTTCAACTTTATCTTTATTTCCAAAAAAATTCATTTTCATTATTTAACAACTACCTTTCCGTGAAACATATTCATTCCACATGCAAATTCATATTCTCCAGCTTTAGACGTGTCAATCTCAACCGTATGATCTTGATTTTGTGGCAAAAAATCGTTAATGCCAAAATTAGGAAAAACCACTTTTTCTAAACAACTAGAAGCATCCTTACGATTAAACGTTAGTTTAGCAGGTACGCCTTGTTTTAATACAATCGTACTTGGATTATAACCACCATTAACAATTACCGATGCACTTTGTTTCCCGTTTGCTATTGTTGCCTCTACGCCGATCACTTTTCGCTTACCAAAGAACCACCAGGTAATCAATCCAATTAAAATGACTGATAATATTACTACGATTATTCTTGCCATCATGCCTCACCCACTTTCATTATTTTGTACATTGATTGCAGCTCGTACCTTCAACTGGTATACAGTCACATTCCACCATTTCCGGTGCCGTAGTTAACTTGTCAGCTAACACTGTTTGCATATTTTCAATATCTGATTTAGTTAAGGTGAGATTGCTGAGCAATTCAGTAATCACAGCCCCTTTTTTCATATTACATAGTGAATCAAACAGATCATCAACTGTTTCGTTCATAGCTGTCTGTTCAGGTACGGTGGCATGATAAATGAAATTGCGACCATCTTTAGTTGTGGTTAACATTTCCTTTTTGACTAACCGACTCAACAATGTTTTTATCGTCGACTCTGTCCAATCACGTTTCCGTTGAATAATTTCAATCACTTCTCGACTTCCGGCCTTGCCGAGCGTCCAAATTATTCTCATCAATTCCCACTCTGCGGTAGTCATTTTATCTACGTGTACATCTGGCATTTTATGGTTTCCTTTCTGTTTACACTTGTAATCTATAAATACATCTTAACTTCTACGGTTACATTTGTCAACATAAACATTTAATTACTTAAAGTCCATCATATCAAGTAATATTAAGATATTTATCAAAACAATATTTTTTATGAGATACCAAAATATTAATGAAAGTCCACGTTTATCTCTGGCATAGTATTGTTAATATTTGGTTTACACTTGTCATTTTTAGTGCAAAAAAGAGCTAATCTTGACGATCAGCTCTAATTTCATTGTTATTAAAATATATTTTGAATTACTTTGCTTCAATATATCCTTGTGACGTTAGTAGCTCTGCACATAAGACTGCACCACCAGCGGCACCACGTAATGTATTGTGTGATAAGCCAACAAATTTCCAATCGAAAATCTTGTCAGTCCGCAAACGCCCAACCGAAACGCCCATGCCATGTTCGAAATTGACATCATAACGAACTTGAGGACGGAAATCATCGGTCATGTATTGAATGAATTGTTTTGGAGCGCTTGGTAACCCAAGTTCTTGTGGCACACCACTATAGCTTTCTAATGCCTCAATCAAATCTTCTTTTGAAGGATTTTGTTTGAAATTAACGAATGCAGCAGCTGTATGACCATAAAGTACAGGCACACGTAATGTCTGACTAGTAATCACAGTTGATTCTGCAGGCACAATTTCTTTCTTATCATCATCGACATGGCCCCAGATTTTTAGTGGTTCCATTTCTGATTTTTCTTCTTCTCCAGGAATGTAAGGAATTACGTTGCCCATGATTTCAGGTGCATCCTCTAAGGTTTTACCCGCACCAGAAATGGCTTGGTAAGTTGTAGCTACAACCTGTGTAGGTTCAAACTTTTGCCAGGCCGTGAGCGCTGGCGTGTAACTTTGAATTGAACAATTTGGTTTAACCGCAATAAAGCCTCGCTTGGTACCTAAACGTTCACGTTGATATTTAATAACTTCCGCATGTTCTGGATTAATTTCAGGAATAATCATTGGCACATCTGGCGTCCAACGATGGGCACTATTATTTGAAACTACTGGAGTTTCTGTCTTCGCATATTCTTCTTCAATTTTGCGGATTTCATCTTTAGACATGTCTACCGCTGAAAAGACAAAATCAACCTGTGATGTAACAGCTTCAATATCTGCCGCATCTAACAAAACTAAATTTTTAACGTTTTCAGGAATTGGTTCATCTAACTTCCAACGACCAGAAACTGCCTCTTCATATGTTTTGCCTGCACTATGTGGGCTCGCTGCCACTACCGCAACCTCAAACCATGGATGATCTGCTAAAAGTGTGACGAAACGTTGACCGACCATCCCCGTTGCACCAATCACACCAACTTTTAATTTCGTGTCCATATGAAAACCTCTCTCTTTTACAATTTTGTTAATTGTATATGCAATTGTTTTCTAAGTCAAGCTTTGAGACCACTTAACTTTAACCAATTTTTAATTGCACTTTAATTTGTTTGTACATGCCTGTCAAACTAATGTTTCACATGAAACACTTTTATTTATCTGCGCTTATCCTTTTAGGCCCTTAGATTGTCGCACCATATCTTCAACAACAATATCAAAAATCTCACCTAACGTTGCGCAATATTCGAGAATTTGCCATGGATAATTGGTATGAAAATGAACCTTCCTGAGTTCTGCATCCCCGACCAATACCAAACTATCGCCTTCAAACTTACTTAAAATGGCATCATGTAATTGATCCTCATCTAACTTGCTTCCTTCAATCAACAATTGTGTATCATATCTAAATTCAATCATTATTTTTCCTCCCAAGATTAATGAGTATTATTTCACTTCATTAAAATAACGCAAATCGATTTAAAAACAAACCAATTTGCGTTATGAAATTATTGATGTTTAGCGCTTCCCATATGCAATTATTTTTCGTAAATTTTCAATTAACACAATTGGGATAGGTAACACAATTAAGTAGAGCCATGCTTGCCACTGCAAGGTAGTGGTGCCAAACACTTCACGGAGAGGGGCTACATACATCAACATTAATAAAATGAGAATCTCCACTAAAATACCAAAATTAATTTTATGGTTACTGAAGACTCCTAATTTGAAAACTGAGGCTTTTTGGCTGCGACTATTCATCACACTCGCTATTTGACTGAAGATGATTGCTGCTAACGTCATCGTTGTGGCTTCAGCATAAACTGGCCCAGCTGCGGCCAAACTAACATCTGGCCAACCATGTAAATGATTAATCCAGAAGTATCCGCCAATTGAGACTGCCGCACCAATCATTCCGTACCAACCAAAGGCACGCCATAATACATTTTTGCTCATCAGATGATCTTTTGGATTACGCGGTGCTTTGTTCATAATCCCGGGCTCTGGCTTTTCAGAACCTAATCCTAGCGCAGGTAACATATCTGTACCAATATCGATGGTCAAAATCTGCATCACAGTTAATGGTAATGGAATTAGACCTCGACTCAGCAAAAATAGCACTGATGGCATTGCCTCGCCGACGTTACTTGTCAGGATGTATAGCAAGAACTTTTGAATATTGCTATAGACGGCACGGCCTTCTTCAATAGCGGAAACAATCGAGACAAAATTATCATCAGTCAAAATCATGTCAGCGGCATCTTTCGCCACATCAGTCCCTGTGACTCCCATTGCCACTCCGATATCCGCCTTTTTAAGTGCTGGGGCGTCATTAACTCCATCACCGGTAGAAGCAACCACTTCACCCATAGTTTGCAAGGTAGAGACAATCCGAAATTTGTGTTCCGGCGCTACCCGCGCAAAAATTACCTCTTGTTTAACGGCAACCTTCAACTCTTCATTGCTCATGGCATCTAGTTCATCACCAGTAATAACTCGAACCCCATCACCAACAATTCCAATTGTTTGTCCGATGCTTTTGGCAGTTAACGCACTGTCTCCAGTCACCATGATGATTCGAATTTGAGCAGTTTTACATTTTTTAATTGCATCAAACACTTCAGGACGCGGTGGATCCATCATTACCGCTTGTCCCACATAAATCAATTTAGCTTCGGCTTGGGCCATCTGTAAATTATCAATATCTTCGGTCACTTCACGATAAGCCATAGCTAAACTGCGCAAACCTTGCGCAGCATACTTTTTCTCAGCATCCTTAGCAGTCACTCTGTCACTGTCTTGAATAGGCCGTATCGTATCTCCATCTAAAACAAAATCACATTGTCCAATGACTTCATCGAGGCCACCTTTAGTAAAGATTTCTTTTTTGGAATCAATTTGGTTAATCGTCGACATTCTCTTACGGCTAGAATCAAACGTATATTCCTTCAGGCGCCGATATTGATGACTCAATTCATCCGCACTAATACCCGCTTTTTTCGCCAACACAATCAGTGCTGCTTCGGTAGGGGTACCCAAAATTTTCCCAACAGATTTGTCATCGGTCTGTACTCGAGTGTCGTTATCTAAAGCTGAGATTTGAAGGAGCTTATTTAACTGGGGATGGGCTGTTAAATCTACATCTGCACCATTAAATTTAACTTTCCCATTATTGACGTATCCACGACCCGTCACTTCAAATTCCCGGTTAGGTAAAATGATATTGGTCACGGTCATTTGATTTTGAGTTAACGTCCCCGTTTTATCTGAACAAATAACGGTCGTTTCACCTAGGGTTTCCACACTGTTCAAGTTTTTAACTAATGCATGACGTTTCGCCATTCGTTGTACACCTTGAGCTAACGACAACGTCACCGTTGGTAATAATCCTTCTGGGATAAAGGCCACAATCATCCCTAAGGCAAAAATAAATGATTTCGCCACTGGATAGTGCACAATGGTCACGGCTAAAATGAAAAACAAAATCCCAATCGCAATCGCAATCATGGATAATTGCTTAGTCAGCCGATCTAGTTCTTGTTGTAAAGGGGTAACTTCTTCTTTCGAATTTTCCGTCAGTTCAGCAATTTGTCCAAATTCAGTTTGCATTCCTGTTCGAAAGGCGACTGCTGTGGCGGTTCCAGCTCCAACGGTTGTGCCCGCGTAAATCAAATTACTTTCAGAATACTTACCTTCTCCCGGGATGAATGTTACTTGTTTATCTTCAGGGACCGTTTCTCCTGTTAATGAAGATTGATCAACTTCCAATGACGTGGCAGTTATTAACCGAGCGTCGGCTGATACACTGTCACCGGCTTGTAAATTAAAGACATCCCCCGGAACTAAATCGCGAGCTTCTAGTTTAATCAATTTGTCATCGCGATAAACGTGGACATAAGTCGGTAACATTTTTTTCAGCGCAGAAGTGGCTCGTTGTGCAGACCGTTCCTGCCAAAAACTAAAGCCACCATTAATAATATTAACTGCCCAAATCGCAAGACCCAGTTCGGTCATCCCCGCTAAAATAGCGATAATACCACCAACCCACAATAAAATTGCCATCAACGAAATAAAGTTTTTCATCAACATTTTAAATTGTGATTCACCGACCGCTTGTTGAATTTCATTCGGACCAGTTTGTTCCAACCTGGCCGCAGCTTCCGCTGATGAAATCCCTCGAGTCGTCGTATTTAAATCATCAATTAATGCATTGATGGTGTCTTGCGACGCTGATTTTAAATCAATTTTATGTTTAAACATACCGATCGCCTACCTTACTCACTAATATTTGGGACTAATCGCTCGAAGAATTTGTTGTTCAATTTGTGACAAATCCCTGGGTTCATTGGCTTGCATTTGAGCCATCAAAACTTCTGTTTGGAAGAAATAAGCAAATAACTGACCGACAATGGTACGGCCAATGTCGAGTAATGCTAAATCATCATAAATTTCACCCCGCTGCTGCAATTCTGTTATTTGTTGACCTAAGGTGGCAGCAATCCCTTTTTCTGCTTTTTGGTCATCGTCAGTCCCGATAATGACATTCGCAACTTTAGGAATTAACTCTTTGTCAGTTAGCAGCTCCGTCAATAATATCTTCACAATTTCAGCATTTTGACTGATAAATTCAAATCGATCATAAACAATGAAATGAATGAGCTTTTGAACATCCGTTTGATGTTGTAAATTGCCGAAAAATTCATCTCGATAAACCGGAAAAAGTTGTTCTACAATTGGTGACACGATTGCAATCAGTAAATCCTTTTTGGTTTTAAAATATTTGAAAATTGTAGCCTGGCTGACCCCCGCCTCATTAGCGATTTGAGAAGTTGAGGTGCCATCAAACCCATTTTCAGCAAACAATTCGATTCCCGTTAACAACACCTTACGCCGACCTTTTGGCATATCCTGTTTAGCCAGCATTTCTTGATAATTTACATAAATTTCAGCAGTCATTTTTTCACCTTTTATCTGTACCTTAATTTTAATCGTTTACTCTCCAAGTTACCAATCAGAACTAAATTTTTTATTATTTTTCAATCTACGTTAGGCCTTACGATAACGTTTCATACCCACAATATTCAGTGTAGTGAGCACGATAATAAAAATCAATAAGACTCCAATATCTAACCCTAAATTAAAGATTGAATTACCATGCAAAATAATCTGCGATTGAGCATCTCCTGCATATTTAATTGGCAAAATATATGCGATTGATTGCACCCATGTCGCCATTGAGTCTAACGGGATAATCCCTGAGAAAAAGATTTGTGGCATAACAATGATTGGAATAAATTGCATCATTTGGAATTCTGAACGGGCAAACGTTGACATTAAAATCCCAAACGCTAACGCGACAAAAGCCAAAATAATATTGACAAACATCACACTGAAAATATTGCCCACTACTTCAATATCCAATAACCAAACTGCCACCACCACAATAATGGCGGTCTGTATGATTGCCAAAATACCATAACTCAGCATATAACCAAACACAATTTCTGAACGTTTGACTGGTGTGGCAAGCAATCGATCTAACGTACCCGTTGAACGTTCCTTAAGTAACGCCATTCCGGGAATTAAGAAGACAAAGAAAAAAACAAAGAATCCAATTAACAGCGGAATAATTTTAGCAAAAAAGCCAGTATCTGCATCACCGTAATTATAATGATTGTGCACCTGCATGGTTGCACCGTTGGCAGTTTGAACCCTGGCCCCACTTTGTTTTGCCAATAAAGCAATTGTCGATTTCATTTGAGTAATGCTGTTGGTTGTCACAGCATTTTTAAAGGCCATTTTAGTCGCCGTTGTTTTGCTCGAGTCAGTATTAGCGTAAGTGATATCGTACGTTGAACCATTCTGTTTAACAATTGCGTCAACCTTTTCGTCTTTCAACGCTGCTTTAGCACTTTTCAATGAAGTATAATCTTTGGCACTGACATGTTTGGCATCATTTAATTCAGTACGAATTCCGCCATCCAAATCAACCGTCGCAATCGTCACATTGGTCGTGGAATTTGTATCAAACATTAATTTCAGCATAAATAAAATTAAAATCGGTGCTAAGAACATCAAGGCCAATGTTCGCTTATCACGTAGTAATTCTTTAATCACACGATTCATAATGGCTAGTGTACGCATTATAATTCCCCCTCTGCTTTCAAAAAGGCATCTTCAATGGATGACACTTGATATTGTTCTTTCAGTTGAGAAGGCGTATCAAATGCAATCACCTTACCACCTAATAGCAGTGTCACTTGATCAACTTGTTCTGCTTCAGACATCACATGCGTGGTAATTAAAATGGAACGCCCTTGTTCCCGGATAGCTTTCAATTCAGTCCAAACTTTGCGTCGTAAGGCTGGGTCGATTCCGACTGTTGGTTCATCCAGAACTAATAGTTCAGGTTTTCCTAATAACGCAATGGCCAATGATAACCGACGCTGCATCCCACCCGAGTACCCACTAACACGCTTTTTTATGTCATCTTGTAAATCAACGACCTGTGTGACGTGTTCAATCTCGGTCTGAACATTCGCTTTGGAAATACCCTTCATTTGGGCGAAAAATTTCAAATTTTCATAGCCGGATAACGAATCGTACAAGGCATCTGACTGAGCCATATAGCCAATTTGTCCTAATAATTGACGGTTAGGCATGGTCTTACCTAATACCTCGGCGTTACCACCATCACTGACTTCCATCCCCAAAGCAATCTTAATAACCGTCGATTTTCCTGATCCAGAGGGACCAATCAGTCCGACAATTTGTCCAGATTCAACATTAAAATTAACATCTTTTAAAACCGTTTGATTACCAAATTTTTTTACTAAATGCGTTAACGAAATTGCAGTATCCATGATTTCAACCCCTATCATTTTTGATAAGTGAGTAATCACTCACCTAATTTAGTTAAAATATAACGTAATTATTTTTATCCGTCAAGACATAACAAAAAACGACCAGCTAATTTAAAGTTGGTCGTTTCTTAGGAGTAGGACATAGCTGAATTTCAGCTACGGTTTTCAATACTTTGGGAGGAGTAATTGAAAAGAGGTTTATTTGGTATGTAAATACTATAACGCCCGACTATGAATTAAATATGAACTATTCCATATAAAAAATAGAAGTAATAATTAAAAAATTGAAGTGATAATCATTAGTCAAAATCACCAAAGATTATTCGAACCGTACATATTTATCAATAAACATTGACACTGTGTCACTTTATGATACGCTCATTTTATTGACACCGTGTCACTTTTTCAAAAAAGGAGCTTGTATTCATGACATTACCAACTTTTGATCACCTATCTGCCGACAAAAAAACACGTATTCAAACAGCACTTTTAAGCGAGTTTAGCCAATATCCGTTGGCTGATGCACAAGTCGCTCGCATCGTTTCACAAGCAGAAATTGCCCGTGGAGCATTTTATAAATATTTTACTGACCTAACTGATGCTTACACATATCTTTTTGGAATTGCTATGCGCGATATCCATGCCGGATTACCTAGATTAGATTCAGATGGTCCTGTTGAAACCAAAGCTTATATCGCTGCCACTCGGACCTTTTTACTAGGAGTCAAAGACTCAAAATATAAACAATTAATTTACATGCATTTTAGTCATAACGAAAACGTATTTGGTGTGCAAGCCAGTCGTATTATTAGTGGTACTAATGGCGCCAATCACTGGGCCGCTGAGGTATTATCCCACCAAACACTTCGTGACGTATTGCTAGACCCTGAGCAAGCAGCTGTTCGACTCACTCAATTAGAAGATGCTCTGAATAAATTATAAAGGAAGTCCTTCATATGTATTTAGCACTCAAAGAAATTCGCAAAGAAAAACTACGATCTGGCATGATTATTGCCATGATTGTCTTGATTAGCTACTTAATTTTTATTTTAACTAGTCTTGCATTAGGTTTGGCTCGTGAAAATACTGATGCCATTGATTCTTGGGGTGTGCAAAATGTAACCCTCAACGCTAATGCGAATGTGGACATGCGTCAATCGTTGATTACTAAAAATCAAGCCGGTACTTTATCGGACAAAGAAGCCTATGTTGGTCAAGCCTCCGTTGTTGCCAAAGCCAGTAGTCATGAAAGAATTTCTAGTGTTTTTATTGGCCTTGATAGCGACCAATTTGTGGCTAAAACGATTAAATTAACTACAGGTCACTCACCTCAAAATAATCATCAAGTTGTGGTTGATACTGCCTTTCAAGATGCAGGCTACGAGCTAGGCGACACCTTTAAGTTAAATTCCAACAGTACTAAATACACAATCGTTGGCTTTACGAAAAATGCCAAGATGAATGTCGCACCTGTGATTTATGGCAACTTGAGCGCTTGGACAACTTTAAAAGAATTAAGCCCTGGAACGATTGCTAGCGCAGTAGTGTCTAAAGATATCCATTATCGAGCTTCCAACACTGCCCTCAAGACATACACCACATCGACTTGTATTAATAAAATGCCAGGATATTCTGCATAAAATCTAACTTTCGGCCTGATGATTGCCTTTTTAATGGGTATTTCACTGATTGTAATTGCAGTCTTCCTGTATATATTAACCATACAAAAGCTTCCCAACTATGCAGTACTACGTGCACAAGGAATTCCAAACAAAGTCCTCGTAGGTGCGACTGTTTCTCAATCCTTATTATTAGTTTTATCCGGTTTGATTATTAGTACCCTACTTACAATCGCAACCGCAGTCACAATGCCATCAGCAGTTCCAATAGCCTTTGATATTCCAATTTTGGTCGTCGTTGGCGTCGGGTTAATGATTATGGCTCTTATTGGCGGACTCATTCCGGTTCGTTCCGTCTTACGCGTTGATCCTATTTCAGTCATTGGAGGTTAGTCACTATGTCAGTCTTATCACTTCAACATGTTAATCAATTTTTCGGCACCGATTCAGCTCGGGTGCAAGTATTAAATGATGTTAGCTTTGATGCTGAACCCGGAACTCTGAGTTTAATTGTGGGCCCATCCGGATCAGGCAAAAGTACTTTTTTAACCATTGCCGGTGGGCTTTTGACCCCCACGTCCGGTGAAGTCCTTTTCGATGGTACTAGCTATCACGATACTTCTAAACATGATCGCGACCGTTTACGGTTGGAATCAATTGGATTCGTCTTGCAAGCTTATCACCTATTGCCCACTTGACGGTTGCGGACCAATTTACAGTAGATAAAGTAAAAAAATCCGGTAACCTTAGTCATGAAGATTTAGGCATATTATTAGAACAACTCGGCATCCAAGACTTTACCCATAAATTCCCGGCAGAATTGTCTGGTGGCCAGCAGCAACGCGTTGCTATTGCCCGGGCACTGTATCCCAATCCCAAAATCATTTTAGCCGATGAGCCAACCGCGGCACTTGATACTGAACGCGTCAAAATTGTCGGTGCCTTATTTCGTCAATTAGCTCATGAACGTAATAAAGCAATCGTGGTGGTGACTCATGATGTACGATTAGATGAATTTGCAGATCAAATTTATGAAATTCGTGATGGTATCCTAACTAAAAATTCCACAGGTACCTTTGCCTAGTATCTTGTTAACAAACAAAAGTGGCTGGGAAAAAACTAATTCCAGACTATAAAAAATAAAGGGACTTTGGAAAAACACTCCAAAGTCCCTTTAACT
>NZ_BJEB01000017.1 GCF_005405445.1 Paucilactobacillus nenjiangensis | reverse complement strand
TTTTACTTGATAATAGAAAATGGCACCAGTATAAATTCACAAAGTGAATCTCTATCAGTACCAAATATTGTAGAACCCATTTTTTGATGTAATTGGTTTTTTTTGTTGACTTTATCAATTTTGATGTTATTATTAAAAACAGATTAAAACTAAATGGCAAAGAAAAGAAGAGTAAAGTTATCTAACGAATACAGAGAGTTCCGGTTGGTGAAATGGAATGGTGTTAGCTTGACTTGAAGATGATCTTGGAGCCAGTGAGTCGGTGTCTTGATGCTGATGATCCGTTTGCACACGATAAAATGCGGAGTATAGTCACTATTTGATGTACTTTTGAGGCATGAGTTGTGAAACTCATGCAAACATGGGTGGTACCGCGAATACCTTCGTCCCTAAATGCTTTATTTGCATTTGGTGAACGAAGGTATTTTTTTTATTTTTAAATAACTCCAGGAGGTGATAATTATGACTGGATTACAAGCTATTAAACATAAGCAATTTAAGTTGAGCCAACCCAATCAATATAGTACAGACACAATTAATTTATTGGTTTTGAATATCATGCCTAATAAATTGGAAACGGAAAGTCAGATTTTGAATTTGTGTTCCGGTTATTCCAAGTCAATTAATTTCACATTTTTATATCCAAAATCGCATCATTTTAAATCTGATGTACTTGATCATTTACAAGAAACCTATGTAACTATCGACGATATTAAAGATGAATACTATGATGGTTTGCTGGTAACGGGTGCGCCAGTAGAATGTATGGAATTTGAAGAAGTTGATTACTGGGAAGAATTTAAACAATTACTCGAATGGTCAAGGACACATGTAACACAGTCAATTTATTTTTGCTGGGCAAGCCAAGCTGCCTTATATGCGGATTACGGAATTCAAAAACATAATGTCGATGATAAAATTTCAGGTATTTTCCCGCATCACAGTCAGTTAATTGATCCTCTGCTTGATGGATTTGGTGACACTTTTTATTTGCCACATTCACGTCATACCACACTGGATGATGAAGATATCTTGCAACAAGATGATTTAACTGTCTTAACTACTTCTAAAATTACCGGCCCCCAAATTATAGTCACGAAAGATCACCGGAGTACCTTTATCACGGGGCATCCAGAATATAGTACTGGGACGTTATACAATGAGTATTTTAGGGATGTCGATGCTGGCTTAGAACCACATGTTCCAGATAACTATTTTAAGCAAAACAATCCAACCAGTGATGTCAAAAATTATTGGCACGCAGATGGAGTTAAATTATTTGCTAATTGGTTAAACCAAATAAAATAACAATAAAAAAGGGAGATTTAACTTATGACAGAAAAACAATTACATTTTGAAACATTACAAGTAACGGCAGGACAAACAGTTGACGAAACAGGAGCACGAGCAGTTCCCATTTATCAAACAACCTCATATGTCTTTAAAGACGCAGAACAAGCCGCAGGACGTTTTGCATTGACTGATGCGGGTAATATTTATACTCGTTTAACAAATCCAACCACGTCTGTTTTTGAAGCTCGTGTGGCGGCTCTTGAAAATGGAACTTCGGCAGTTGCTTTGGCAACTGGTTCAGCTGCAATCACGGCTGCAATTTTGAATGTTGCTGACGCTGGCGATGAACTTGTATCTGCAAGTACTATCTACGGTGGAACATATGATTTGTTTAGTGTGACTTTGAAGAAGTTAGGAATCACCACTCGTTTTGTTGACCCAGATGATCCTCAAAATTTTGCGACTAAAATTAACGAACACACTAAAGCTTTGTACGTTGAAAGTATTGGCAATCCGGGAATCAATTTAGTTGATTTTGAAGCAATTGCTAAAATCGCTCATGACAATAATCTCATCTTGATTGTCGATAATACCTTTGGCACACCATACTTGACTCGTCCATTAGACTTTGGAGCCGATGTTGTGGTTCATTCAGCCACTAAGTTTATTGGCGGTCACGGAACTTCAATGGGTGGGGTGATTGTTGAAAATGGTAAATTTGATTTTACTAATGGTCGGTACCCTGGCTTTACAGAACCAGATGCCCAGTACAATGGCTTAGTTTGGAGCACGTTAGGTGGAGGAGCATTTACCACCAAGGTTCGAGCACAAGTCTTACGAGATACTGGGGCTGCTATCAGTCCATTTAACTCGTTCCTATTTATTCAAGGACTTGAAAGCCTCTCGTTGCGGGTTGAACGCCATGTTGAAAACACTCGTAAAATTGTCGACTTCTTAAATAATAATCCTAAGGTAGCCTGGATTAATTATCCTGAATTAGGCGACAGCAAATACAAGCCATTAGCAGATAAGTATTTCGAAAAAGGAGTTGGCTCAATCTTCACCCTTGGCTTAACTGGCGGTGAAAAAGCAGGTAAACAACTCATTGAAAAAACAGAATTATTCTCATTATTAGCTAACGTTGGGGATACACATTCATTAATCATCCATCCAGCTTCAACGACACATGCGCAGCTAAACGAAGCCGAATTGAAAGAGGCGGGAATTACTCCAGATTTGATTAGAATTTCAGTTGGGATTGAAAATGCGGATGACCTAATTGATGATTTGAAACAAGCACTAGATCAAATTTAAGGTTTAGAAATGGAAACTATTTTAATTAGTTTCTATTTTTTTGGACTTTTTTACGTATTTAACTTATAGGTGATGAAATGATAGCAGCTAAGTTAAACGGCAAGATAGTGATTGCCGACAAAAAAATTGATCGGCAACAAAAATATATTTGTCCAGCATGTGGGTCGGTCGTTATTTTCAAATGTGGGGCCATTAAATTACCCTATTTTGCACATCAAAAGGGTAGTGAATGTGCAAGCAGTGAAGGGGAAACAGAGGAGCATTTATTAGGGAAAAAACAAATTTTTCAATGGGCAAACTTAAATGGATATCAACCCCGCTATGAAGTTTATTTATCTGAAATAAAACAGCGGCCAGATATATTGATTGAAGTTAATGGACGAAGAATTGCCATTGAGTTTCAATGTAGTCCGATATCATGTCGAAGATTAACAGAGCGTAATCAAGGGTACCGCCAATTAAATATTGAAGTGATTTGGGCGTTAGGAAAACCGTACCGGCATAAATTGACAGATGAGAAAGTCGCGCAATTTACTCAACTGTTTCAGAAACGATTTTGTATTTTATTTTGGAATACTGAGACTGCTTTATTTGAATATAATTATGAATTTTGTCATTTTGAATTATGCTCCAAACAGCTTTCTCGTCGGGATGTTTTAAGCCAGCAGATTGAAAAGATTAGTCAAAAGTTGCGTGCTAAATCGGTTGATCTGATGCAAATTGCAGAGCAATGTTATTTGAATCATCATGACTTGCGGTTGATGCCTTTAATCGCTCATTTTCAAGAATCCGCCTGGCCAATTATGACTGTTAAACGTTCTTTTTTTCAAGTTGAAGTGTTATTAGCAATTGAACGGTTGCCCATCGGTTATTCTTGGGACCGAAAAGAATGGTTGGAGTGGTTACAAAGCTTGTCCGCTGGTCGGTGGTTGGATTATTGTTGTGTTCTCAATATTGAACAGTTGCGACTTCAGACATTAAAGGAATTTAGTCAGAAGTTGATTAAGGGAGAAATTATACAAAAAGATAATCAACAAATTACCTTAGTAAAATATCCAGTTTGGTTTCAATCAGAGATTGAGAAATTAACCCAAATAAAAAACGTTCCCAAACGGGAACGTTGAAAGTAGCACTAAATGATGTGTAATGATGGATGTTGCTTTTCTTTCAGGTTAGCTACGAAGTGATCGACTGAATCTAATTTGGTTGAGCAGACTTCAGTTAGTGATTTATAACTAAAATTAGGAATTAAAATACCATCTTGTTCAATGGTTGAATTGAAGACTACAGCTGAAGATTCATCAGTTACGCCCATCTCTTGAGCTAACTTTTGGTCGTCCTTGAAGGAATTCTTTGCAAGCTTGGAAGCACGATCTTCGGAGAACATCTCTGCATCTAGTCCAAGTTCACGAGCTATTTGAATACTCATTGATGAAGAATATTGTTGCCCTTGTTCCATAATGGCGTCTTGCATTTCAAATAAAAATGAGCGCCCTTTTTTTCGGCCCTGGAATGAAGCAGCCTTATAATCTAGTGCGACATCAAGTAGATGCTGGGTGATGCGATTTCTTAATGGTAAATTATGTGGGTCAAGATTTAATTGTTTAATTGTATTTGTAACAGTTTGCATGTTAACCAATGGCAGAAATTGAATTCTTACGTGACCATTGAGATTTTGCTTGAATTTCAAAGCGTCTTGTTCACATTGCATGCATTGTGAATCAAGCGGATTGACGAATAAATGGATTTCGAACAAAATGGCTCCTCCTTTTTATCGATAATTAACTATGTATATCCTTTTACTTCAACTACTTTAAGATAATTTGATGCAGAATTCAATTAAAACGACTTAAAGTTGTCCGTACAAATCATCATTTTTAATTTTTCCAAAAAATCGTATTAATGTCAAGGGAGATTAGGATAAAACCTAGGAGTTATTAATTAATAAATGCACAAAGTATGATAAAATGAAACAAGATATTGAGCGGGAGGCGAGCAAGATGATCGAAGATTGGAAGCATTTTTTACTGCCATACCAACAAGCAGTTGATGAATTAAAAGTTAAATTTCGGGGAATGCGAAAACAATTTCAAGATTTAAATCAACATGCTCCAATTGAGTTTGTCACTGGTCGAGTTAAGCCAGTCGATAGTATTAAAGAAAAAATGGTTAGACGCCATGTCGAAGAAGATCGTTTAGAACAAGATTTGCAAGATATTGCCGGCTTACGAATTATGTGTCAATTTGTAGAGGATATCTATCAAGTAGTTGACCTATTGCGTAAACGGACTGATATGACGATTCTTGAGGAACGTGACTATATTACTAATGCCAAGAGTAGTGGATATCGGTCTTACCATCTTGTTGTTGAGTATCCGGTCTATTTAGTGACAGGTGAAAAAAAGTTATTAGTGGAAATTCAAGTCAGGACTTTGGCTATGAATTTTTGGGCAACAATTGAACATTCCCTTAATTATAAATATCAAGATGATTTTCCTGAAGAATTAAGTGATCGGCTTCAGCGTGCTGGTGAAGCGGCATTTAAATTGGATACTGAAATGTCTGAAATTAGAGAAGAAATTCAAGAAGCGCAAAACCTATTTTCGTACGGCAAAAAAGATGTATGGTCTAAATATGAAAATCAAGATCAAGAACGGACAGATGATACACCTTAAAAAACAGAGGTAAATTATGAAGGTTTCTATTTACAGTAATCATACAGAAGATTCAAATCGAGTTTCAGATTTAATCATGAAAGAAATAAATAAGACTAACATTGAAGTTGACGATGATAACCCAGAAGTTGTCATTACAGTTGGTGGTGATGGGACCTTGCTGTCCGCATTCCATCATTATGCGCATCAAATTGATGATGTTAGGTTTGTTGGAGTCCATACGGGACATCTAGGCTTTTATACCGACTGGCGCGATTTTGAAGTCGGACAGATGGTTGATGGGCTAGCTAGTGATAATGGCCAAAAGGTTAGCTATCCATTGGTATGTGTGGATATTATTTATCAAGATGGCAGTGTTGATAACTTTACGGCACTGAATGAATCTACTGTTAAGAAAATTGAAAATACGATGGTATGCGATATTTACATCAAAGGCGAATTGTTTGAAAGATTTCGAGGCGACGGATTATGTGTCTCGACGCCGACGGGCTCAACGGGTTATAACAAGTCAGTAGGTGGGGCAGTCATTGATCCTAGTTTAGTTGGATTACAACTGGGTGAAATTGCCTCGATTAATAATCGAGTATTTAGAACTCTAGGGTCTCCAATCATTGTTGGTAAGGATCAATATTTAGACTTAGTGTTGAACACCGATGAACAGTTAATTGTCAGTGCTGATAATTTACAAGCACATGACATGGATAATAAGAAAAAGATTGCCAAAATTCATTATGAAATTTCGCCTCATGAAATTTCATTTGCAAGATATCGTCATACTAGTTTCTGGAAGCGTGTTGACGAGGCGTTTATTGGAGGAATTAAGTGAGATTTGCTTGGACGTATCATGATGAAGTACCAATTAAAGTTAGAACATTTTTAGGCATGAATGGAGTTACTAGGTCACTGTTAGTCGTCGCCAAATACCATGGCGGCGATATTTTGTTAAATGGTGACCACGTCTGGACTGTTAATCTAATGCATACTGGTGATACAGTTACGTTGGTTCTGCCCAATGAAGAAGCTACTGACCGAGTTGACAGCTGTAGTGCACCTATTGATATTATTTATGAGGATGATGATTATTTAATCTTGAATAAGCCAGCTGGGGTTGCGACTGTTCCTGCGCATCATGTTGTGACTGCAGATAGTTTGGTAAATCGCGTGAAGGGCTATTATCAGCGGATGAATTACCCAGATCAAGTTACCCATGTTGCTACCAGACTGGACAAGGACACGAGTGGAATTGTCATTTTCCCCAAACACAGATTTGCCCATGCCGTCATTGATCAACAGTTGAAACAACACCGAGTAGTAAAAAAATATCAAGCAATTACTTCAGGAGTCATACCAGCTAATCATGGTCTAATTGAAGCAGCATTAGAGCGTGACCCAGATTCATTTGTGAAACGGCAAGTTGGAACGAACGGTAAATATGCAACAACCGAGTATTGGGTTAAGCAACGATTTACGGACGCAACTCTGGTGGATGTGATGTTACATACTGGAAGAACCCATCAAATCAGAGTGCATTTTAACTTTTTGGGACATCCGCTGATTGGTGACCAGATGTATGAAGGGCCAACTGGATTGGAGCGACAGGCACTGCATTGTTATTATGTAAAATTTTTTAGCCCATTTAAAAATCAATATATTGAATTAACGTGTGAGTTGGCTGATGATATGAAAGCATTTTTGATGAAGAAGGTGTAAGCATGGATGATTTTGATAAGCGTAAATTTAACGAAGTTGAGGCTGCACTTAATACGCTCGGTGAAAAAGCGTTCCGAGCCGTCTTTTTAAATTTGTTGCGGTTTGATCAAACAGTCATTTATGCGAATGTACAACCTGATGAGCGAGAAGTAATCAATCGCTTTTTGACAATTGAAGAATTAGGTAAAATCTTCGATGCTCTTGAAGTGGAAGAAATGGAAACAATTCGATTTTTGAAAGAAATGACGCCACGGTTAGCATCAGCCATCTTGTCAGATATGTACATGGATAATCTGGCGGATTTATTGGGACGAATGAGTCGTTCTGATTTGGCGACTTACTTGAATTTATTGCCTAAAGAACAAATCCAAGAAGTCCGAGAATTACTGAATTATCATGAACGTACAGCTGGGGCCATTATGACGACGGAATATATTTCTGTGAACCAAAATGAGACAGTTGCCTCAGTGATGGAGATAGTTCGTAAGAGGGCCAGTCAAGCGGAGATTATTTATTATGTTTACGTTGAAGATGAAACTGAAGTGCTAGTGGGGGTAGTCACCTTACGTGAGTTAATCATGAATGACGATTCCTTAACCGTGAAACAATTCATGAAAACCAATGTGTTTAAGGTGCTCGTTGAAGATGATCAAGAAATTGTTGCGCAAAGAGTTAAAGAGTACAATTTCCTCGCAGTACCAGTCGTAAATACAACAGACCATTTGTTAGGAATTATTACGGTTGATGATATTATTGACGTCATGGATGAAGAATCAACTGAAGACTACTCGGGATTAGCCGGGGTCAAAGTTGATGGTGACGAACAGTCACCCTGGATTTCGGCATTACATAGGATGCCCTGGTTATTGACTTTACTAGTATTAGGAATGTCTACAGCCAGCTTAATTAACCATTTCGATAGTTTGGTGAGCCAAGCCAGTATTTTAGCAGTCTTTATCTCATTGATTACTGGCACGGCGGGTAACGCAGGCACGCAAAGCTTGGCAATTGCTGTGCGTAAGATTTCAGTACAAAATTACCATAAAATTTGGAAAATAATTCGTAATGAAGTTATTACAGGCATTATTATCGGGGTGTTTGCGGCCATTTCGATTACTATTATTGTTGAATTGTGGAAACATAGTTTGGCATTGGGAATGGTCGTTGGCATATCGATGGCAGCAGCGATTACCGTCGCTAACTTAGCAGGCAGTTTAATTCCAATTTTGATGGATAAAATTGGCGTTGATCCTGCGGTGGCTAGTGGACCGTTCATCTCAACATTATCCGATTTAACGTCTGTCTTAATTTATTTTTCCGTGGCACAAATTTTTATTAATTCGATTATGTAAGCATGACAGTGATTGATTCTTCTTATCCGTTTGGATAAAATCATCAAGTTGCGGTCATGCTTTTTTAATTGGATAGGGTCAAAACTAAATTGAAAAAGTTAGTTATGTTATAAAATATAACATTCGTTAATATTTAAATATTCAAAAGTATTGCCTTGATTTCGTTTTGCTATAGTAAGTTACAACGACTTTATGCTTTAAAATATTAAGTTTATGAATTTAATTGAATGTAAATCAAGTTAAATTGTCAGAAGCAGAGTTGACTTAAAAATAATAATTGGTATACTTTCCAGTGTTAGATGTTAGCTTATATAACACGGAGGGAAACTATGAGAATTGATGAGGATTGTATTGGAACAAAAGAAATACCAGATGACGCTTTATACGGAGTACACGCTGCGCGTGCCGCAGAGAATTTTCAAATCAGTTCTGAAAAGTTGCATCCACTACTTATTCAAAGCTTAATTCAAATCAAACGGGCCGCAGCACAAACAAATTTGGCTGCTGGAGCATTGCCTGAAAATAAAGCAAAGGCTATTATCAATGCTTGTAATGAGTTGTTATTTGGTAGCTACAACGCAGAGTTCATCGTGCCGGCAATTCAAGGCGGAGCAGGAACTTCTGCCAACATGAATGTCAATGAAGTAATCGCTAACTTAGCCACTAGAAATAGCGGCGTTAAAATCCATCCCAACGATGATGTAAACTTGGCTCAGTCAACTAATGATACATTTCCCACGGCCGGCAAAATGGCAATGCTCCGCAGCATACCATCATTAATGGCCAGTTTAAATCGACTCACTAAAACGTTATTAGATTTGGCCGGTGAGTATCAAGATACGATCAAAGTCGGGAGAACTCAGTTGCAAGATGCAGTTCCCACCACCTTCGGAAAAACATTCCATGGTTACTATTCAATGTTTCGTCGCGACATTAAACGCATCGAAATGGCATCCAACAGTTTGAAGGAAGTTAACTTGGGTGGCACGGCCATTGGTACAGGAATCAATGCAACGCCATATTATCAAGACAATGTCGTGCGTACATTGGAAGGAACGGCTAAATTGGGATTGAAACAAGCAGAGGATTTGATTGATTGTACCCAAAATTGTGATGCATATGTCATTTTTTCAGGTGCTCTCAAGGCACTTGCAGTAGATATGTCTAAATTTTCGAATGATTTACGATTGCTATCAAGTGGGCCACAAGCTGGATTGGCAGAATTAATTTTACCGGCTAAACAGGCAGGATCCTCTATTATGCCCGGTAAAATCAACCCGGTCATTCCAGAAGTTGTTAACCAGGTGTCATTTGAAGTGATTGGGGATGATGTGACTGTCACAATGGCAGCCGAAGCAGGTCAAATGGAACTCAATGCTTTCGAACCTATTATCTTCAAAAACATCTTAAAGGACGAGGAATTCCTGACCAATGCACTGACAACCTTAAACGATAATTGTGTTTCAGACATCATGGTGAATGAAGCAGCTTGCGCTAAAGAAGTAGAATATTCAGCGGTCACCGCTACTATCTTAACTCCGTATCTGGGATACGTGAAAACTACAGAAATCGTCAAACAAGCAACGCGAGAAAACAAATCTGTCAAAGAATTGGTTAAAGATTCGGGCTTGTTAAATGCAAGCTTGGTAGATGAGTTATTTAAGGCTGATAGCTTAGTTAATGAGCGAATTGCCGTTAAAGCAATGGCGAAGTAATTAAATCATCATAAGAAGTATAAAAAAGGCAGTTCTCAAATGATAATGAGAACTGCTTTTTGAGTATTAATTGTTAGTGAACCACTTTGACACAAACGCCTTCAGGACAGTGAACATCTTTTTGATTTAAGGTTAGTAATCCCGTGTCTTTATCACGAGAATACAGGGTGAGATTGTCAGTGTTTTGATTAGCAACAATCAAAAAGTCCTCAGTTTGGTCGAGTTCAAAATCACGAGGAAAATCGCCTTCAGTTGAAATTGATTGTAAGTGAGTTAATTTAAAATCTGAACCAATTTCAAATACAGCAATGGTATTTTGACCACGATTTGAATTGTAAAGGAAACGACCGTCAGAAGAAATGTGGATGGCTGCCGCACCGTTATGGGCAGTCCAATCTGATGGGATGGTTTTTATAGTTTGCACGTGCGTAAATTCGGCTGAAGTAGAGTTATATGAGAGTACTTCAACTTGGCTACTGAGTTCACCCATTAGATAAGCAAATTTACCATTGTGGTGGAAAACAATGTGACGTGAACCAAAACCTGGTTCGCTGTGGTATTGCGATACTGCAGTTAGTTTGCCATCATCTGAAACGTCATAAACCACAACTAAGTCCATTCCGAGATCACAAACTACTAGCCGTTGATCAGGGGTTAAGTCACAATAATGGACATGAGGTGTATTTTGTTCAGGAGCTGGCCCAGTAACACCTTGATGTGTGACTGAATCGGTGAGCGTTAATGAACCGTCATTATTGGTTTTCATCACATCTACAGTTGCTAAATGATAATTACCACTAAAAACAAGTTGACGGGCTTCGTCAATCCCAACATATGCAGGTGGTGCGCCATCAGCCAAAACTTTGTCTGCAGCGGCAAATGAATTGTCATTTAAATCAAATGAACCGACACCACCTTCATCATCTTCTTTAATGACGGAGAAGAGGTGGTGTGACTTTGAAATTGCCAAATAAGTTGGATTAGACGCTTCAATGATAAACTTTGGTTCTGAAAGTGTTTTGCTGTTAGTATCAAGCTCAACAGTGTAAATTCCTTTACTGGTCTTTTTTGTGTATGTACCAATGATAAAAGTTTCTTTCATGTTAAATGCTCCTTTGTTAATGTATGAACATAGTCTATTATAATGGTTCTGGGTAATCAATACTAAGATATTACTAAATATGTTAAAATTAATTTGATAAAGGGAGTTGATGGTGCGATGAAAGCAAGCGGTAACGAGAGTAATAAAAAAGTACATTCGATTTTGAATATCATCAAACGTAGTCAAATTGTCAGTGCGTTAGTGGTCATTTTATTAGTTTTGTTGATTTTTTTGGTTGGCAGTAAAGTATCCTGGTTGTTTAATCCCATTAAAGATTTTTTGAGTATTGTTGGGTTGCCAATTGTGCTAGCTGGCGTCTTTTATTATTTGCTGAATCCACTGGTCGATAGTTGGGAACGCAGATTCAAAATTAATCGTACTTTGACGATTTCATTTGTATTTTTGATTCTGATTGGTCTCATTGTTTGGGGACTTTGGACACTTATTCCGGTGATTAATCAACAAATTCAAAGCATGATTACGTCAATTCCCGCTTATATCGACCACATCAGCCGGGATATTAATGGTGCCATGAAGCATCCATTGTTCAATCAGTTTTCTGATCAAGTGGAACATTGGACCAAAACGGCCGGGGATGAATTGTCGGCTAAATCTAGCAGCTATTTGAAAACAACGGTTAATTCTCTTGGAGATGTGGTTGGGACTATTACGACGATTGTGGTTGCCATTATCACCATGCCATTTATCCTATTTTACTTACTACGGGATGGAAAAAATTTACCACATTATATGGCAAAATTTGTTCCGGATAAGGGACGAAAATCGTTTTTCTTGGTTTTAACTGAGATTAATACTCAAATTAGTAATTATGTTCGTGGACAATTAACGGTCGCTTTTTTTGTTGGAATTATGTTTTGGTTGGGATATCTAACGATTGGCCTAAAATACGCGCTTACTATCGGGATTATTGCTGGGATTTTAAATATGATTCCTTATTTAGGGTCCTTTTTAGCAATGGTGCCTGCTGTGTTGGTGGGGGCGTTCATTTCACCGTGGATGCTTGTCAAAGTATTCATTGTATTTGTGATTGAGCAGACCATTGAAGGTCGGGTTCTATCGCCACTAATTCTAGGTAGTAACTTGAAAATTCATCCAGTGACGATTATCGTTGTCTTACTCGCAGCGGGTAAAATGTTTGGGGTGCTTGGTGTTATTTTTGGTATTCCAGGATATGCCGTGTTAAAAGTACTGATCAGCCATTTATTTGAATGGTATCAGCTTAATTCTCCATTATATGAAACTAAAGAAACAGATACTTTAAAGGACGAGGATCAACAAATTTGAAAAAAATAGAACTTGGTAAGCAATTTGTCGCACAACATTTGGATTTGTTTAGATGTCCAATCTGTCAGCAACCGGCCAGTAGTATTGAAGAAAATAGTTTAGTGTGTCCTGAGGGGCATCGAATTGATTTTAACAAACAGGGTTATTTATACTTTTTGTTACGTGCAATCAATGGCGAATATGATCGAGAGATGCTGGCGTCCCGACGTGAATTATTGAATCAAGGTTTGTTTTCACCAATCGTCGATGAAATTGCGACACACTTACAATCCACACCAGCCACCATTTTAGACGTTGGCTGTGGAGAAGGAACACCGTTGAAATATCTCGAAGAATTGCGAAATCAGCAAGATGTTGCGATTGGTTTTGATATTTCTAAAGATGGAATTGGATTAGCAACTCAGCTGGAAACAAACGCATGGTTTTGTGCGGCAGATTTAAGACAATTACCATTTAATAATTCAACGTTTGATACAGTTTTGGAAATTTTTTCACCATCTGATTATAATGAATTTAAAAGAGTTTTAAAGCCTGGTGGGACGTTAATCAAAGTTATTCCAAATGCCAATTATTTAATGGAACTTCGGCAAATGCTATATCCGAGTGGGCAACATCAAACTTATAGTAATGCTGCCGTAGTCGAATTATTTAAAAAGAACTTTCCAGATACAACTACGAAACAGGTGACTTATGAATTTGAATTACCCGTTAACCTGCGTGCTCAAATGGTCGAAATGACTCCGTTACATTGGGGAAAAGATGCCATTAAGCTCACGGATGATGACTTATTAAATCTTACAAAAATTACAGTAGATGTTACTTTATTAATTGCTAAAGCAGAGTAGGCTTAAGAATAGTTTGCATTATGTTTAAGTAAGTGGTAAATTTTATTTAACAATCTTTTGGTAGTTGACTTTGATTTTATCACGATTAGCTAGCCGAATGAACTGCATTAAAGTAGCGTTTCGCCGTGCCCACACCGAGACCCTGCTTTTTTTTATGTCCTAATTTATATTATTGAATGGAGAATTACCTTGACGAATCATATTGCACTTTTTGAACCGCTAATGCCTGCTAACACTGGTAATATTGCACGTACCTGTGCAGGAACTGATACCCATCTTCACTTAATTAAGCCACTTGGATTTTCGGTGGACGACAAACATATGAAACGAGCTGGATTAGATTATTGGGATAAGGTTGACATCACTTATCATGACAATTTACCAGCCTTTATTGACAGTATTCCTGATATCAAACGTTTATTTATTGTGTCTAAGTTTGCGAGTCGTGATTATTCAATGCCAGACTACACGGATTCAGACACTCAAGATAATTATTTTCTCTTTGGTAAAGAAACCACAGGGCTACCGGAAGCATTTATGCGTCAATATCCAGAAAATGCGATTCGTATTCCACAAGACGATACTAAAATTCGAGCACTTAATTTATCAAACAGTGCAGCGATTGTCATTTATGAAGCTTTACGACAACAACAATTTAATGGACTAGAACGAGTTCATGAATACCAAAATGATAAGTTAAAATAATGTGTTAAACTGAAATAGTTCGAATAATACATGAGATGAGGGAGTTTCATTGGCAACAAAGCGTAAAAAAACAAGTACAAAAAAACCTAGAAAAAAAAGCTCAAAAAAATACGATGCAGCGCTGAATAATTTGCAAGGAATTATTTTGGTTCTGATTGCTTTATTTGGGTTCTTTAATTTAGGTGTTGTGGGAACTTTCATTGCTAATCTTGTGAGAATCGCGGTTGGTCAAAGTTATCAAGTTATTTTAGGTATCTTTGTAGTTTATGGAATCTATAAAGCTTTTACAGGACGTTGGCCAAAGTTTAAAGCGAGAATTGTGATAGGTGTCCTGATTGCATACATTGGTGTCTTAGCAATAATGCATGTGATGATGTTCAATCAATTGAATCTACACAACGATTTTGTCGAATTAACATGGAATAGTTTAAATGAAGATATTGTTCAAGGTAGTTTGACGATGCCTGTAGGTGGGGGGATGATTGGTGCTTATTTGTACACTGCCTCTTACTATTTGATTGCAAATTTGGGCACTGTTTTGGTGGCAGGATTATTAATTGTCATTGGTGCTGTGATGGCCTTTAACATTCCGGTTGCCAAGTTACTAGGACACGTAGGCGACACTGCTAAACAATCTGCACAATGGGCTAAGGAACAAAAAGAAATGCACGATGCAAAGCCTAAAGAAAAACCTGCTTCTAAGAATTTGCCTAAAAAGCAAGAAAAGAATTTACCGACTCCAGTTAAGGAAAAGCCAAGCGTGGTTCAAGATTTCTTCGAACCAGAAGCGGTTGAAATGCCTAAGAAAACTGAGGAATCAGCTGCGCCAAAAGGTCCTAATATTACCGTTGCCAGCCATCGGGCAACTAATGAAAATAAAACGAAATCAACCGATGAAGAAGTTAGTTTGCAACCAGCACAAGAAAGTGAAAATGAGGATTATCAATTACCTCCAACAACTCTCTTAACCAAGGTTGACGCAACTGATCAAAGTGCTGAGTTGAAGTCAATTCAAGAGAATACCAAAAAGTTAACTGAAACCTTAGCTTCGTTTGGGGTTGAAGTACAAGTCGAAAATGTTAATTTAGGGCCCTCAGTGACCAAGTATGAGTTGCATCCAGCAGTCGGAGTCAAGGTTAGCCGGATTGTTCATTTGGCAGACGATTTAGCTTTGGCTTTAGCAGCAAAAGATATTCGTATCGAAGCACCAATACCAGGTAAATCGCTAATTGGAATTGAAGTACCTAATCGACAAATTGCGACAGTCGGATTTAGAGATATGATTGAAGCAATGCCGAAAAATGACAAAGTGTTAGAAGTACCATTGGGTCGTAGTGTAACTGGTCAAGTAATGATGGCAGATTTAACTAAGATGCCACATTTGTTAATTGCCGGTGCCACAGGTAGTGGTAAATCAGTTGCCATCAACGGTATTATTACAAGTATCTTGTTGAAAGCCAAACCACATGAAGTTAAATTCTTAATGATTGATCCAAAAAAAGTTGAATTGAGTGTGTACAATGGTATTCCACATTTACTAAGTCCAGTTGTATCTGAACCTAAACGTGCCTCTAAAGCATTAGCTAAGGTTGTTGATGAAATGCAACGTCGGTATGAACTATTTTCAGGCTTTGGCGTCCGCAATATTGGTGGTTATAACAAAATGGTTCGTGATTCAAATTCTGAAAAGAATGAAAATCAAGCATATTTACCATTAATTTTGGTGGTTGTTGATGAATTGGCTGATTTGATGATGACTGTTTCAAACGATGTTGAAGATTCAATCGTTCGTATCGCACAAATGGGGCGTGCAGCTGGAATTCACATGATTTTGGCAACCCAGAGACCATCAGTTGATGTTATTACTGGTTTGATTAAAGCTAACGTACCTTCTCGAATTGCTTTTGCTGTTTCAAGTGGGATTGATTCAAGAACCATTTTGGATAGTAATGGGGCTGAAAAATTATTAGGTCGTGGTGATATGTTATTTATGCCAATTGATCAAAATAAGCCAGTTCGTGTTCAAGGAGCATTTATTTCTGATACTGATGTGGAATCAGTCGTTGATTTTATTAAGGTCGAACAACCGGCTCAATATGATGAAACGATGGTTGTTAAAGATGAAGAAGTCGAAGTTAATGATGTTGACGATGATACTGATGAGTTGTTTAACGATGCGGTGGACTTTGTTGTTGACCAACAAAAAGCCTCAACGTCGTTAATTCAACGGCGATTTAGGATTGGTTATAACCGTGCAGCACGAATGGTAGACGATATGGAACAGCGAGGAATAATTGGACCTTCCGAGGGATCAAAGCCTCGACAGGTTTATAAACAACCAGCTGATGATGTATCAGACGAAAACTAAATTGAGTCAAAAAAAAGAAGTTCAACATCGTTGAACTTCTTTTTAATACCAACCCATTGCTGAGACAACGCCTAACAAAGTGCTAGCGAGCATTGAAATGACCATGAGCCAAATTGAAATTGTGGTAATCTTTTGAAAAACTGATTTTTTCTTTTTTTCTTTTGCCATTAATTATTCCTCCGTATATCAATCAAATCCATTCTACCTAAAAACCAGAGGAATTACAATTTACAAATATTTTCTTTTCTTTAAAATTAAATAAGTAATTAAGCAAACGACAATAGTAAACAGCATTAGCAGAGTAAATGCTGAGACTAATTTTGCTCCAGGAAGGTCAACATTCATGCCGTAAATACCCCCGATAATGGTGGGAATGGTCATGATTAAGGTGAGTGATGTTAAAACTTTCATGACGTCATTCAGATTATTGGAGACCACTGATGAGACCATATTACTATATTGCTCCAATATTTCGCCTTGGGTCTTGGCCATGGTCATGGCTTGTTCATTTTTTAAAGCAACCGCAGAAATGGTTTTTGTCAAAGGCGTGGTACTAAATAGGCTATCATTTTGTTTAATTTGATCAATTACTTTCTGGTTTTGTGCTAGAGATGATTTAAAATCAATAATTGTTTTTTGAATTGCCATAATTTGATAAATTTGTTCGTTTTCAGTCGCAGACGTCAATTGACGCTCGAGTAAATCCATTTGAACAGCAGTTTTGTCTAGTGAAGTCACGAAATCCTTGGTAATAAACCAAATTAAACGTGCTGCAAAGTTTTCATGATCAGTAATTGTTTCTTGAAGACTTGACTGATTTATCACAAAATGTTGAATGAAAGAGGCGGGGTGGTTAGACACAGTAATAATGGACCCTTCAGAAATAATGAACATAATTGGAAAAGTACTGTGCGTCAAGTAACCAAGTGGACTGGTTTCATATTTAGGATATTGCAGTAAAATCGATGTGTTTTCTTGGGGTGTTTTTCCAAAATTAACCCGAGAAATTTCTTGGTCTTGCAGCACTGAGGATAGACTGAAATTGCTTACTTTAAAAAGTTGAGCGATTTGATTAATTTCGTCCTCGGTGGGGCTTTCTAAATTTATCCAGCGATGATCAGCAGTCAAGGCCGCTTGGTCATCGATAGTCACCAATTCAGAAGAATCTGTTGTAAAGTATTGAATCATTGAATGCCTCCAGACGACTCCTATTGAATCAGGAGCAACATTTTTCTATAATGATAGTTATTGAAATTAAAAGATAGTGGGAATGTTAAATGAATGCAGCAATTCTTAAAATTATCATGCAACTATTAGTTATCATAATAGTGTCATTGATTGTCATTTTAATCAAGAAAGTAATGAAGAAAAAGAAACGGGCAATGTATAACTTTTATGACCTGTGGCCAATTTTCATGTTATATTTTGGTGCATTGAATTTGAAGTGGGGCTTGTTCCCATATGTGGTGATTGGCTGGATGGCGATTGGAATTGCGCTAGTACTTATTGAAATTGTTCACAATCGTGAGGTCTTATTCAAAAAGTTTTTCTTCTCATTTTGGCGGATTACAGTGGTTTACACCACTATTGTGTATATTTTGTCGATATTCGTTAGTTTAATGGGACTATCTCCCACTTTATAATAATTATATAAATGCTGTCATAGCAGGCTTTTGCTCTTTAGAAAGCTTGCTATTTTTTTGATTATCTTTTTTTGAAAAATTTGTGGTGGAAAGTGGGGAGATGTGGTAGACTAAAACCAAGCGTTGATGAAATGGGGGTGAGTAGTCGTGTTTATGGGAGAATTTTCACATAGTATTGATACCAAAGGACGACTAATCATTCCTGCTAAGTTTCGCGATCAATTGGGAGCGCAATTTGTTGTGACTCGGGGAATGGATGGTTGTCTTTTTGGCTATCCAATGAGTGAATGGGAAGTCCTTGAACAGAAGTTAAAGGAACTACCACTTAACAAAAAAGATGCTCGGGCGTTTGTCCGGTTCTTCTACTCAGCCGCAACTGAATGTGAATTCGATAAGCAAGGACGAGTTAATCTACCTCAAGCGCTCAGCGAACATGCTGGACTTGAAAAGAAATGTGTCATCGTGGGAGTTTCAGATAGAATTGAAATCTGGAGTGAAGACCGTTGGAACAACTTTGCTGAAGGTGCAGAAGAAAACTTTGATGAAATTGCAGAAAAACTAGACTTTGGACTTTAATTAGGGAGTGTAAGACAGAAATGACTGAATTTAATCACATTACAGTGCTCTTAAATGAAGCAGTGGAAGGCTTACACGTTAAACCGAATGGAATCTATGTAGATGCAACGCTTGGTGGCGGAGGTCATAGTGGTAAGATTGTTGAACAACTTGATGAATCAGGTCATCTGTATTCATTTGATCAAGATCAAACAGCAATTGACTATAACCGCGAACATTTGGCGAAATATGTCGAAGAAGGCAAATTAACATTTATCAACACCAATTTTAGAAATATCACCCAAGCGTTAAACGACCTTGGAATTTCAGAAGTCGATGGAATTGTTTATGATTTGGGAGTGTCATCACCACAGTTTGATGATGGTCAACGCGGATTCAGCTATAACTACGATGCCGAACTCGATATGCGAATGGATCAAAGACAATCATTAACAGCTAAAGAAGTTGTGAATGAATGGCCATTTAATCAATTGGTACGTATCTTGAGCCGCTATGGTGAAGAGAAGTTTGCGAAACAAATAGCCCGTTCAATTGAAAAACAACGAGCTATTCAACCAATTGAAACAACTTTCGAGTTAGCTGATTTAGTTAAAGAATCAATTCCAGCTGCTGCAAGACGACATGGCGGTCATCCAGCCAAGAAAAGTTTTCAAGCAGTTCGGATCGCAGTGAATGATGAACTTGGGGCATTAGAAGATTCACTAGAACAAGCATTGCAATTATTAAGGGTTGACGGAAGAATCAGTGTTATTACCTTCCAATCTCTAGAAGATCGATTAGTCAAAGGTATGTTTCGGGAACAGGTGACAATTCCAGATTTACCTGCAGGTTTACCAGTCATTCCAGATGAAATGCAACCCAAATTTAAATTAATTAATAAGAAACCAATTTTACCAACAACTGAGGAGTTAGATAACAATCGACGCGCACATAGTGCCAAATTGAGAGTTATTGAAAAAATACGAAAATAGATAAGGATATTGGAAATCATGGCAATGAATACAGCAGAACAATTAGACGATTATTACGACAATACAGTTCTTCAAGCTAACCCAGAACCTGTTAAACAACCGGGACAAACCGTTGCACCAGCACCTGTTAGTGAACCGTCAAAAATATCAGTTTCTAAGTTCGAAATAGTCGTTGCTGTTTCGTGTGTTATAATAACTCTATTCATGGCAATTTCGCTTGTAACGACGAAAAATCAAGTTACAAGTGCACAACATCAACTTCAAAATGTTAACTCTCAAATTACTAAAGTTAATAGTCAAAATGACAGTAATAAGCAGGTTATTGATGAACTAACTGGTTCAACACATTTACAGCAAGTTGCTCAAAAGAGTGGGTTGTCAATTAATTCTGATATAAGGAACGTCAATAAGTAATGAATAAAAAAGCAAAACGAACGATGGGGCATAAGACAGCAAAAAACAGGAAGATATTCGGCCAATGGCTATTCTTCTTTGTAGGGGCGTTGTTCTTATTACTCATCGTTCGTTTTGGTTATATTGGAATTATGAAAAAAGCTCACGGTGTTAGTTTAAATAATCGAATTGATATTTTGTATACCCAAAAAAGCGTCATTCAAGCTAAGCGGGGTACTATTTATGATTCACAAAACAATAAAATTGCTGATAATACCAGTACATACAAAATCTATGCAGTTCTAGATAAAAAACAAAAAACAACCAGCGGGAAGCCACTGTATGTTACTAATAAAACTAAAACTGCCAAAGTACTTTCTAAATATTTGGGCTTGTCAGAAAAAGAAGTCACTAAAATTCTGTCGCCCAGTTCCAAAACATATCAAGTTGAATTTGGTAATGCTGGGGCAGGAATCTCCATTGAAACCAAACGCAATATTGAAAATAAAAAATTAACCGGAATTAATTTCGTCGAAAGTCCCGCCCGTGAATATGCGAACGGCTCATTTGCTTCTCAACTAATCGGGATTGCCCAGCCTACGACCAATGCTAAAACCGGACAAACTAAATTAATTGGCCAATTAGGCTTGGAAAGTATCTTTAATAAAGAACTGACCGGGACTAATGGGGTTAAAAAATCAAAAGAAGATACATCTGGTTATCAAATTGATGGCACTAAAAAGTCAGCTAAAAATGGGGATGATATTTATACCACTCTTAATAATAAGCTACAGACATTGCTAGAAGGAAAGATGGATGCTACAGCCAGCACGTCAAAAGCTACCAGTTTGAATGCAGTTTTGATGAATGCTAAAACAGGCGCAATTGTGGCCGCTACGCAGCGCCCTAGTTACAATACTGACGATAAGACGATGTGGAGGAACACACTAATTGAGGATGCCTACGAACCTGGATCCACGATGAAGGTCTTTACTATGAGTGCGGCGATTGATTCAGGAAATTTCAATCCTAATGCTTATTATCAATCGGGGACTTATAGTTTGGGCGGTGGTCAAATCACTGATTGGAATTCTTCAGGGTGGGGATCTATTACCTATCGTGAAGGATTTGAGCGTTCAAGTAACGTGGCGATGGCTCATTTGGAACAAACAATGGGAGCTAAAACCTGGAAGAAGTACCTCAACCGCTTTGGTTTTATGAAAAAAGTTAACGTACTTGGCATGACAAATGAAGCCAAGGGGAGCGCACCATTTAGTGGCGCTTTAGAGCAAGCCAATACTGCTTATGGTCAAGGTATCACTGTCAATGCGATGCAGATGTTGCAAGGGTTTAGTGCGGTCGCAAATAATGGTAAAATGTTGAAACCTTATTTTGTGAAAAAGATTGTTGATCCCAATACTAATAAAGTGGTTCAAAAAAGTACTAAAAAGGTAGTAGGAACACCAATTAAATCTAGCACTGCCAAATCAGTCCTAAAATACATGCAAGATGTTATTTACGGTGATAAAGGAACAGGGAGTGTGTACCAAATTGATGGCTATCGAGTAGCTGGTAAAACAGGTACTGCGCAGATTGGGACAGCTTCTGGGTATGAAACAGGAAGCACCGCCTACGTCTATTCATTTGTAGGAATGGCGCCGGCGAAAAATCCTAAGTATATTATGTATATCACCTTGACAAAGCCCAAAAATACGTCAAGTTCTGCCGAAACTTTTATTGCCAGTGTCTTTAATCCTGTTATGAAACAAGCATTGGATACGGACAAGGCAAAGCATGAGAAATCAACGCAAGGCCGTGTCAAAGTTCCGAGTGTCAAGGGACAAAACGTGGCGACAGCGCAAGCCAAAATATCAAGCCTTGGCCTACAATACGTGGTGATTGGAAATGGTAACAAGGTACAGGCACAATCTGTTTCTAGCAGTTTAGTCTTAAATAATAGTCGTATCTTTTTGATGACTGGTGGCGATACCACGACTGTGCCAGATATGAATGGCTGGTCGAAAAAAGACGTTGTCTCATTTGCAAAATTAGCTAATTTAAAAATTGAAACATCCGGTAGTGGATATTTGACAAGCCAAAGCATTCAAGCCAATACGGCTGTGAATACTGGTCAAACACTAACCGTTAAATTTGAAAAGAAATAGTCCGTTGGAGGATAAGTTATGAGTTTAGTATTCAATATTATCACTGTATTAATAGCAGGTGGGTTGACCTATGTGGCAATGCCTTATTTGATTCGTTACTTCAGATCAAAAAAAGAAGGACAACAAATTAGAGAAGATGGGCCAAACTGGCACGCAGCCAAGGCTGGCACTCCAACCATGGGTGGATTAGTTTTTGTTGTAACTGGCACAATCACAGCCATAATTATGGCCTTAGTTCAATCTACACTGACGAACACAATGTGGGCGATTATCCTAACTTTTGTGTTATTTGGACTAATCGGTATGTGGGATGACAGTATTAAAATTTTTAACCATCAAAATGAAGGCTTTAAAGCTTGGCAAAAAGCCTTAGCTCAAATAGTTGTGGCAATGATTTTTGCGGCAATTTATCAACATGAGGGCTTCCAAATGGGATTTGGGACAATGCAATTTGGCTGGTTGTATGCCTTATTTATTATTTTCTGGTTAGTTGGATTCTCCAATGCAGTTAATCTCAGTGATGGTTTAGATGGGCTAGTTGCAGGATTAGCCACAATTTCATTTATCACGTATGTAATTATGGGCTGGTATCAGCATGAATTTGAAGTCGTAATTTTTTGTTTAGCAATTGTTGGAGCACTGATTGCTTTCTTTTTCTTTAACAAAAAACCGGCTAAAATTTTCATGGGTGATATGGGATCCCTCGCATTAGGTGGCGCTTTAGCATCAGTTTCCTTGATTTTGCATCAAGAATTCTCGTTGCTGCTAATTGGAATTGTCTATGTCGCGGAAACTGCCAGTGTCATCTTACAAGTTGCCTCATTCAAATTAACTGGTAAACGTATTTTTAAAATGAGCCCAATTCACCATCATTTTGAAATGATTGGGTGGAGTGAAGTGAAGGTTGATTATGTATTTTGGTCAGTTGGACTAATTGGTTCAATTTTACAATTAATTATTTTTTTCATTACTAAATAAAAGGAGAGTCTTAAATTATGCGACAAGTCGACAACTACAAAAATAAAAATATTCTGGTGATTGGACTAGGAAAAAGTGGTGTCGGCGTCGCGAAACTACTCTTCAAATTAGGTGCACAAGTGACGGTCAATGATGCTAGTACACCTAAAGATATGACAGAAGTTGATGAATTAAAATCATTGGGCATTAGAGTAATCACAGGGTCACATCCGATGACATTAGTTGATGAAAATTTTTCTTTGGTTGTTAAAAACCCAGGGATTAATTATGACAATGTGTTAGTGGCAGCTTTTTTGGCAAAAAATACTCCGATTGTCACTGAGATAGAGATTGCTAGTTTAGTCTTTGAAGGTAATTTAGTCGGTGTGACTGGTAGTAATGGTAAAACCACGACAACAACAATGATTCATGAAATGCTCAACGCCGGTAATGAAGCTGATGTTTTTAAGGCGGGAAATATTGGCATTCCAATGAGTGGCATCGTTCAACAAGCTACCGAAACTGACACTATTGTAGCTGAACTTTCGAGTTTTCAATTGATGGGTACGCCAACCCTGCATCCTCATATTGCGGTTATTACTAATATTTTTTCAAACCACTTAGATTATCATAAAACGCGTGAAAATTACGTTAATGCCAAAATGAATATCACTAAAAATCAAACCAAGAATGATTATTTGGTAATCAATTGGGATAATGACGAATGGCAGCAATTAAGCCAACGTAGTCAAGCGCAAGTGATTCCATTTTCTCGGCTGGCTAAGTCAAAGCGTGGAGCCTATGAGTTAGATGGAGACTTGTACTGGCAAGAAAATAAAATTATGGCTGCTAGCGATGTCAATGTCGTGGGTGATCACAATATTGAAAATGCGTTAGCGGCCATCGCCGTCGCTAAAATTAGTCAAGTTTCCGATGCAATCATTAAGCATGTCTTAGAGTCATTTGGTGGTGTGCGTCACCGAATGCAATTTGTGATGGAGTACAATGGTCGCAAAGTTTATAACGATTCTAAAGCAACGGATATTGAAGCAACAGAAATGGCCCTAAATGGCTTTAAGCAGCCAGTGATATTACTAGCTGGTGGACTTGATAGAGGGTATACTTTTGAAAAGCTTGAACCAAGCCTAAAAAAACATGTTAAAGCAATTATTTTATTTGGAGAAACGGCCAAAAAGTTGGCAGATTCAGCTACACAAGCCAACTTACAAGAAATTGAATACAGTGAAACAGCGGAAACTGCTGTACCTTTGGCATTTAAAATCAGTGCACCAGGGGATGTAATCTTACTCTCTCCTGCTAATGCCAGTTGGGATCAGTATCCCAATTTTGAGGTTCGTGGTGACAAGTTTATCCAAGCGGTGGAAAACTTTACTGGAAAGAAGGAACAATCATGAGATTATTAGTTTCTGGTGGTGGGACCGGTGGACATATCTATCCGGCCCTGTCAGTAATTGAACGATTAAAACAGGTCGATCCTGATTTGACAGTACTGTATGTGGGGACTGAACGAGGACTTGAAAATAAAATCGTACCCGCTGCAGGCATTCAATTAAAAACAATTAAAATTCAAGGATTTAAACGATCACTATCTGTCGAAAATTTTAAAACAATTTCGTTATTTTTGAAAAGTATTAAGGACGCAAAAAAAATTATCCGGGACTTTAAACCTGATGTAGTCCTTGGAACCGGTGGGTATGTTAGTGGCTCAGTGCTTTATGCGGCCGCTAAGTTACATATTCCAACAGTTATTCATGAACAAAATAGTGTGGTTGGAATTACGAATAAATTTTTGAGTCATTATGTCGATGAGATTGCCATTGCTTTTGAAGAAGCCCGCGATCAATTTCCTAAGGGAAAGGTCACAATGACTGGTAATCCGCGTGCACAGCAGGTCGCTGATCGGGTTAGTGATTTTTCATGGAGTGATCTAGGACTGAAAGATGACGTCCCAACGATGTTGATTTTTGGTGGTAGTCAAGGTGCACCAAAAATTAATAAAAGTGTTACCGAAGCAGTTCCCACATTTAATAAGCGTGATTACCAAGTTGTTTTTGCGACCGGTAGGAAACGTTATGATACGGTGATGGAGCAATTAAAGGGTGTTGAAGTTGGGGAAAACATTCTTATCAGACCGTATATTAACAATATGCCAAACCTGTTGCCAAAAGTGGATGTCATTGTAGGACGTGCTGGAGCAACCAGTATCGCCGAAGTTACGGCATTGGGAATTCCATCAATATTAATTCCTAGTCCTTACGTTACGGCCAATCATCAATTTAAGAATGCACAAGCTTTAGTTGATAGTAATGCGGCACAGATGATTCTTGAGGGAAATCTGAATGGAGCTTCCTTGGTCAAGGCGGCAGATTCACTGTTACAAGATGATGAGAAACGAAAATCAATGAGCGTAGCTGCTAAAAAAATTGGTATTTGTGATGCATCTGATAGATTAATCGCGGTAATGAGAAAAGCAGAAGCCAAGCATTAATAATTTATAAGTTAGTTGGGAGGTGAATGAAATGGCAAAAGATGATGATTTAAAAGATTCTGACTTAGTTAATCATAATAGTCGGTCAAAAACGGATCAGCATTCTTATAAAGAACGTTTGGACGAGTTAGAATTAATCCGCCGAAAAAAGAAAGCTGAGCCGCAAAAAAATCAAGCAATTAGTAAAAAATTACCTAAATTAAAAAAGCAGCGTTTTAATGCTAATAAATTTCGGGCAGGAATTTTAATTGGAACTTTTTCAATTGTCATTTTATTCATGCTATATTTAGTCACTCCAATCAGCAAAATTAATGATATTAAAATCTATGGTAATCAACAAATGAGTACCGCCGAAATTGAAAAAAGTATTGGTGTCAAAAAAGGCGATTTAATTTTTAAAGTTTGGTTTAATATTGCCAAAGAAGAAACACACGCAATGAAAAATAATCCACAATTTAAATTCGTTCAAATTAATGTGGTTGGACCACGAAATGTCACTATTCAAATTAAAGAAAACAAGATTATTGGCTTAATTCATGAGCAAAACCATTATTATGCAGCGCTTTCAAATGGTGAAATAAAAAAAGTTAATCAGCAATTAACTGATTATGATATGCCAATTTATAGTGGCTTTAAAAGTGATAGCGTACTAAAAGCGACAATTTTGCAAATGGAAAAAATCCCGACTTCAATTTCACAAAATATTTCCGAAGTGAAATTTGATCAAACTAATAAAGCTCCAGATCGACTGTTAATTTATATGTCAGATGGCAACGAAGTTTTGGTTAAATATACTAAGTTGGCAAAAATGATGGATTATTATCCTGGAATCGCCACACAAATGACAACACCAGGGGTGGTAGATTTGCAAGTTGGAGCATATTCTTATCCATATGGGACGAAGGATGAATAAGCGTTAGTAAACCATGTATATTATTTAGTAAATTGACTTTCAGAACACGCTAGTTATGTGGTAAACTCATAATAGCTAAATGTATCTTTTTATTCGGCTAAAAACTTACAAATTTATGACTAAAAAAATAATAGGAGGGTTCCGAGTAGATGAATAATTCAGGTATCTACGTTGGCTTAGATATTGGAACCACCTCGATTAAAGCAATTGTCTGTGAAAATGTAAAAGGACAGCTAAATGTTGTTGGGGTTGGCAGTGAGCAGTCTGCAGGGCTTAATCGTGGAATAATTGTCGATATTGATAAGACAGCAGCTGCAATCAAAAAGGCAGTTGCCCAAGCACAAGAAAAGTCAAACGTAACAATTGAAGAAGTAGTAGTTGGTATTCCAGCAAATCTATTAAAAATTGAAAAAAGTCGCGGCATGATTACGATTGCAGATCAAAGTCAGGCACGTGAAATTAATGATCAAGATGTTGTTAATGTTGCTAAAGAAGCAATTATGCAAAGCCTCCCACCCGAAAGAGAGATTATTGATCTTAAAGCCGATGAATTTATCGTCGATGGCTTTAACGACATTAGAGATCCTCGTGGGATGGTTGGTGTTCGATTAGAATTACATGCAACTTTGTACACAGGTCCTAAGACTGTTGTGCATAATACGAAAAAAGCGTTAGAAAAGGCCGGAATAAAAGTTAAGGATTTAGTTGTATCACCATTGGCAATTGGAGATACAATTTTGAATGATGGGGAGAAAGATTTTGGGACAGTTGTGATTGATATTGGTGGAGGCCAAAGCACAACGAGTGTAATACATGATCATCGATTGAAGTATTCTTATATTGATCCAGAAGGTGGACAATATATCACAAAAGATATCTCAGTTGTTTTGAATACTTCGTTAGCTAGCGCTGAACGGCTAAAGAGAGACTATGGGTATGCTAATTCAGATACTGTTTCACCTGAAAATACTTTTACAGTTGACGTTGTTGGTCAAAGTAAGCCCGTTGAGTTTACAGAACAATATATAGCTGAAATTATCCAGGCACGTGTTGAACAAATTTTTGAACGAATTAACCAAAAATTACAGACTATCAACGCGCTTGAACTTCCCGGAGGAATTGTTATTACTGGTGGAGTTGCCGCATTACCTGGTATTACAGATTTGGCAGAACAATACTTCGGTGTTCATGTCCGTGCCTATGTTCCTGATCAAATGGGGATTAGACATCCTAGTTTTACCCAGGGATTTGCATTGACTAAGTACGAAGCAAGCCTAAGTGAGGTTGATTTACTAGTCAAACAAGCTTTACGCGGAACTGTTAAGTCACAAGCTCAGACTACTGAAGGTCGTCGGCCAAGTATTCTTAAGAATTCAGCAAAATCGTCACGTGCTGAAACGCAAAACGGTCGTCCACGTCAAAAGGCGCCCGAGCCACAACGGACACAAAGTAAGCCCAAAAGTGATGAGGGAAAACCAGATCGTTTGGCAAGTATCAAGAACTTCTTTAATGACTTTTTCAATTAAAAAATAGTGACGGAGGAATCACAATATGGACTATTCAATAGATGCGGACCAAAGTTTTGGTGCGAAAATTAAAGTTATCGGAGTTGGTGGTGGTGGGAGCAACGCTGTCAACAGAATGATTTCCGATCAAGTGAAAGGCGTTGAATTTATTGTCGCTAATACTGACGTTCAAGCCTTGGAAGCTTCTGCAGCAGAAACAAAAATTCAACTTGGACCTAAATTAACCCGTGGTTTAGGGGCAGGATCTAATCCTGAAATTGGTGCCAAGGCTGCCGAAGAAAGTGAAGAATTATTAGCAGATGCACTTGCAGGTGCAGATATGGTATTTGTTACCGCCGGAATGGGTGGTGGTACAGGTAACGGTGCAGCACCAATTGTTGCAAAAATTGCAAAGGATTCTGGTGCATTGACGGTTGGGGTTGTTACACGTCCATTCAGTTTTGAAGGACCTAAGCGTGGGAAATATGCCGCCGAAGGTGTGGCAAAAATGAAGGCTAGTGTTGACACATTAATCATCATCGCTAATAATCGTCTGTTAGAAATTGTCGATAAAAAGACGCCAATGATGGAAGCGTTCAAAGCTGCTGACAATGTACTTCGTCAAGGGGTACAAGGTATTTCAGATTTAATTACGAGTCCAGGATATGTTAACTTGGATTTTGCTGATGTTAAAACAGTTATGGCTAACCAAGGATCTGCCTTGATGGGTGTTGGTTCTTCAACAGGTGAAAACCGGACCGCTGAAGCAACAAAAAAAGCAATTTCTTCACCATTGCTTGAAGTCTCAGTTGATGGCGCAGAAAACGTATTGTTGAATATTACTGGCGGACCAGATTTATCATTGTTTGAAGCCCAAGATGCGTCTGATATTGTTACACAGGCAGCAACCAACGACGTGAATATTATTTTTGGTACTTCGATTGATGAATCATTGGGTGATGAAGTTCGAGTAACTGTTATTGCTACTGGCATTGACAAAGAAAAGAATTCTAATCACATAACTCGACCAACTGCAGACAAACCAGCAGCTGAACCAGAGAAAAAGGATCCATTTGGTGATTGGGACGTTCAAACTTCAACAGAAAGCACATCACGAAATGATGCTGATACGACTGAATTTGAACAATTGGAGAAACCAGAATTTAATATCTATAGTGATGATACTGCTTCAAGCTCTAACGAATCAGACGATAATGGTTTAGATACACCACCATTTTTCAAAAAACGTTACTAGAATAGTTGAATAATCGGGAGCAGACAAAGGCCTTTTCAAACGGTGTGAGTTTGGTCTCGTTTTGGAGTTATTACGAGAAAAGGAGATGAATAACATGGCAAATAAATTTTCATTACACAACTTCTTTGGCACATCTGAAGAACAGTACGAAGATGAAGAATATTATGATGAACCAGTCGAACAAGTTTCAACACCAGTTAGAAATAAGAAAGTCGTTTCTATTAACAGCACTCGACCAAGCGAATCAAGTAAAATTTCTTTATTTGAACCACGTATTTATTCAGACGTTAAAGAAATTGCCACCCAATTATTAAATAATCGGGCAATTATTGTTAACTTTACGCAAATGGATACAGGATCTGCGAAGCGAATCGTCGATTTTTTGAATGGAACGGTATATGCTATTGATGGGGCGATTGAACGAGTTGGAGATCAAATCTTTCTCTGCACCCCACATAATTATGAGGTATCGGGTAATTTAACTGATAACCTCTCGCACGAGCAAGATAACTTGTAAACAAGGAGAATTAATTTGGCAAATTTGTTAGGGTTCATATTTTACGCTGTGACTCAATTGCTGCAGCTATATATGATTCTGATAGTTGTATGGGCACTGATGACATGGTTTCCAGGTGCATCACAGAGTAAATTCGGAGTATTTATTAATCGCTTAGTAGAACCATATATTCGATTATTCGATTTTATTCCAAGTCTAGGTGGAATCGGCTTTTCACCACTAATTGCATTGCTAGTCTTGCAATTAGCACAGTACGGGGTTGGGGCTTTGCAGACGGTTGTTGCGAATGCGTTATATTAGGAAGTGTACGCAATGAGCTTAAATGTAGAGCAACATTTTAGACCAGACGAAAAACCAATTATCGACGATATTTCAGATTGGATTTCTCAAGCAGTATTGCAATATCGTCCAGTACTTAGTATCTTTTTAAATCCTAGACAAATCTATATCGCACAAAACTTAGTTAACCAACAAGATGAAGTGCGAATGAGAAGCTATGGTGGGTTCGAAGAAGCTGAAATGCAACGGGTACTAATTTATCCAAGTTATTTTGAACCTTCAAATGATGATTTTGAGTTACAACTACTTGAAATCAATTACCCAGAAAAGTTTGCCGAGATAAGTCACCGACAAGTTTTAGGGACACTTTTTAATCAAGGCGTTGAACGCGGTACCTTCGGGGATATCATTACCGATGGTACGGGCCGTTGGCAAATTATTGTTCAAAAACAAATGGCCAGTTATTTTCAGGAACAAGTCGATCGGGTTGGTAAATTAAATATCCGATTAGAGCCTGTGGAAATGACCGACACCGTCAATTCTGAAACCGATTGGGAATCAATTGAGACTACGGTCAGTTCAGTCAGAGTTGATAGTATCATCGCGGCGGCATTTAATTTTTCTCGCAACCGCGCTAAAGAGGTTATTGAAAAAGGTTATGCACAGGTCAATTGGGCGGAAACTCAAAAACCGGATTATTTGATTGTTGAACACGATTTGTTGTCTGTAAGAAGAGCTGGTAGAATTAGGGTAGATGAAATAAGTTCACAGCCAACAAAAAAAGGTAAGGTTAGGATTAAACTGTCGGTAGTTACGGTGAATTAGGAGGGGATTGATATGGATTTCTCAATACCAAAGATAAAAAATAATCGATTTAAGTCAATATTAGGCGGTTACAGTTATCAGCAGGTTGATGAATTCTTCGCGGATATTTTGGGGGATTTAGAAGCTTTAAAAGCGACTAATCGAGAATTGAAACAACAAGATACAGATGCTAAACGTCAGTTGGCTGTACTGAGCTCGATGAAGGAAGAAATCGTGGATTTAATCGTGAATTCGCAGAAGTATTCCGTTAAAGTCAAAGAAAGAGCTAGACGTCAAGCAATGGTTACAGTTCGGTTTGCGAATCAAGAAGCTGACCAAATTGTGACTGATGCGCATACGACTGCCAAAAATCAAGTGGTTGCTAAAATTAATGAGGTCAAATTGCATGCCGACTCATTAGCTAAATTAAAGGTCATTGTAGCAACTTATCAAGATGAAATTGTTGATGCCTTTAAGCAACAAGTTGAGTTAGTTAATCCACAACCGAAAGTAGTAGAAGAAGTTGAACCGGCGATTATCGAACCGGAAACAGTTGTCGATAACGTTGAAGAGGTGCCAGTTGTTGAACAAAATATCGCCATCGATGTGGCAGATCAACAAATCGGTATCGGCATTATGGCGGATGATGATCCAGACTATCCGGTCATGGTTCACAAGCTAGATTCAACCACTCAAAAAGATGCAGTAAAAATTAAAGATATTTCTACCAGTACTAATGCAGACAACGAATTGGTGATCAATTTGTCGCTTGTTATTTCAAAATAATCGGAGGAACCAATCAATGTCAATCTCAGTTGAAGATATTCAAACCAAAAAGTTTTCTGGAAAGATGCGTGGTTACAACCCAGACGAAGTTAACACATTTTTAGATCAAATCATTGATGAAATGAAAGATTTAGAAACGCGGAATCATGAATTAGAAGAAACAGTTAAGTCTGACCAAGAAAAATTGAAGTATTTTAGCGAATTAAAAGATTCATTGAACCAATCAATTTTAGTAGCTCAAGAAGCTGCTGATAAGGTTAAGTCAAATGCACAACGCGAATCAGATATCACTTTACGTGAAGCTCAAAAACAAGCAACTGATATCGTTGCTGAAGCAAATGATAAAGCTAACCAAGTAGTTCATGAAGCCGCAGAATCAACTTCAAAACTAACTGTTGAAACTAACGACTTGAAGAAGCAAACGATGGTCTTCCGTCAACGCTTGCAAGTCATGTTAGAATCTCAATTAGAAGTTGTTCGTAGTAATGATTGGGATACGTTGTTAAAAGAAGTTGATGTCAGCTCATTTGATGAAATTCAAAAAGTTCTTGGACAGACGCTTGACAACAGTGTAAATCAAAGTGTAAACTCATTTACATCAGTACCTGCACAATCAGCTGCGTCAGCAACTTCTGAAGTTGCTCCTGCTCCAACCGAAAGCGCACCTGATGCTGGTCAAACTGTAGTTATCTTCCCAGATGACTCAGAAAAATAATTCATAAAATTTAATACGACTGAAAGTTTTGAAGAGAACAGCAATTCAATTGACAGTTACTAAAAAGCGAATCAACGATTGGTGTGAGGTTGGTAGGAAAACGTCATTGATAGATCATCTCTGAATCTTATACTGATATTAAGTATAAGCGGTTCATCACCGTTAAGAAATGATCTAAGAGAATTGCTAATTAATTCTAAATTTGGGTGGTACCACGAATCTTCGTCCCTTGCGGATGGGGATTTTTTTATTGCCATCAATTTCAATCGTATTGTCTACATAATTCAAGGAGGGTTCCAAATGAGAATCAAAGAAACACTTAATCTTGGTAAAACTGAATTCCCAATGCGTGGAAATTTACCAGTGAAAGAACTCGAACGTCAAAACGTTTGGGCAGAAAACAAAGTTTATGAACAACGTCAAAAATTAAATGAAGGCAAACCAACTTTTGTCTTACATGATGGGCCTCCATATGCAAATGGTAATATTCATATTGGCCATGCATTGAATAAAATTACTAAAGATGTGATTGTTCGATACAAGTCAATGTCTGGTTATCGTGCACCATACGTTCCTGGATGGGATACACATGGTCTACCAATTGAACAACAATTAACCAAAATGGGTTACGACCGGAAAAAGATGAATACCTCTGAATTCCGTGATTTATGTCGTAAATATGCGCTCGAACAAGTTGACAAACAACGTGAAGATTTCAAACGTTTGGGTGTTGCTGGTGAATGGGACAATCCATATTTAACTTTACAAAAAAAATATGAAGCCGCTCAAATTCGAGTATTTGGACAATTTGCAAAGAAAAATCTGCTGTATCGTGGTAAGAAACCTGTTTATTGGTCATGGTCATCTGAATCTGCTTTAGCTGAAGCTGAAGTTGATTATAAAGATGTTGTTTCTCCATCGGCTTTCTACGGCGAACGCGTTGTGGACGGCAAAGGGGTACTTGATACCGATACTTACATGGTTGTTTGGACAACTACTCCATGGACAATTCCAGGTTCTGAGGGTATCACAATTGATGCTAAATTTGATTACGCGATTGTGACTCATGATGGGGATGACACTAACAAATATGTCTTAGCAGCTGAATTGGTCGATAGTTGTGCTGAATTATTTGAATGGTCTGATGTTAAAACTATCAAAGTTGTTAAGGGAAAAGAACTTGATAACGTTACCGCACAACATCCATTCCTTGCAGATAAGCAAATGGTCACTATGCTTGGTGATTTTGTCACGACTGATGCAGGTACTGGCCTTGTCCATACTGCTCCTGGCTTTGGTGAAGATGATTATAATATTGGCCGTAAATATGGATTAGCCGTTTTCGTTCCAGTTGATGATCGTGGATATTTGACTGCTGAAGCTGGTCCTGATTTTGAAGGCGTCTTTTATGAAGATGCTAACCAAATTGCTTTGGATAAGTTAAAAGATGCTGGTTTGCTATTAAAATATATGCCATACGAACATAGCTATCCATTTGATTGGAGAACTAAAAAACCAATCATTTTCCGTGCGACAGATCAATGGTTTGCTTCCGTTGATAAGATTCGTGATGAAATTTTGGCAGCTATCGATGATGTTAAATTTACACCTGATTGGGGTAAAGTTCGTCTTCACAACATGATTCGTGATCGTGGCGATTGGGTTATTTCACGTCAACGTGTTTGGGGTGTGCCATTGCCAGTGTTCTATGCGGAAGATGGAACTCCAATTATCGAAGAAAAGACAATTAACCATGTGGCTGATTTGTTTGGTGAATTTGGTTCTAATGTTTGGTTTGATCGGGACGCAAAGGATTTGTTACCTGACGGCTATACTAATGAACACTCACCTAATGGAATTTTCAAAAAAGAAACAGATATCATGGATGTTTGGTTTGATTCGGGAACGTCACACCAAGGTGTCTTGGCTGAACGTGATTACCTAACCTATCCTTCAGACATGTATATGGAAGGCTCAGATCAATACCGTGGCTGGTTTAATTCAAGTTTGATTACCAGCGTTGTAGTGTCTGGTAAAGCTCCTTACAAGTCAATCTTGTCACAAGGCTTCACGCTTGATGGCGAAGGCCGCAAGATGAGTAAGTCAATTGGTAACACAATCGAACCAAGTAAAGTGATCAAACAAATGGGTGCAGAAATTATTCGTTTGTGGGTAATGAGTGTTGATTCATCTGCTGACGTGCGTGTTTCAATGGAAATTATGAAACAAGTTTCGGAAAGTTACCGTAAAATCCGTAATACAATGCGTTTCTTGATGGCTAACACGACTGATTTTGATCCTAAGAAGGATACAGTTGAATACGATGATTTAGAATCAATTGACCAATACATGTTGGTTCGTTTAAATGCTTTCGTTGAAGAAATTCGTGCACATTATGAAAATAATGAGTTTTTGGACATCTATAAAAAGCTAATGAATTTTGTTACGACTGAATTATCTGCTTTTTATATGAACGTGGCCAAAGATGTTGTTTATATTGATGCAGAAGATTCAAAGACTCGTCGCTCAATGCAAACTGTCTTCTATAAGATTTTGGTTTCATTTAGCCAATTGTTGACACCAGTGCTTCCTCATACAACTGAAGAAATTTGGGCATTGTTGAAGGAAGACGAAGAATTTGTTCAATTATCTGAAATGCCAGAAGTGACACATTACGATAATGAGGCAGAATTAATTGAAGCGTGGGGTTCATTTATGAACTTACGTGGACATGTGTTGAAGGTGCTTGAAGAAGCACGTGATGCTAAAGAAATTGGTAAATCACTTGAAGCGCATCTTGATTTATATGTATCTGGATCAAACAAGAAGATGCTTGAAGCATTAAATGCTAATGTTCGTCAAATGCTGGAAGTTTCTGATTTACACGTCGCTTCAATTGACGAGGCACCAGCTTCTGCAACTGACTTTAATGATGGAGTAGCTTTGACGGTTACACCTGCTGAAGGTGACGTTTGTCAACGTTGTCGTATGACAACTAAGGATGTTGGAACGGATGATGCTTATCCAGAATTATGTGCGCGTTGTGCATCAATTGTTCGGGCAGAATATCCAGAAACAGTCACAGAAGGATTAGAAAAATAATTTTTCAATAAGTTAATAAACATTTGCTTAAAAGTTGTTAATTTTAAATGATAATAATATCGATTATTACTTATTAAGAATCTGAAACGTATTTCAATCTTGTATGATATTGTTTTTTGAAATTCACAAGTTAAACAGTTACAATATTTTAATTTTTACTGGTTCTTTGTCAAGAAGTACTGATGACCTAGAATTTCACAATCATTAACATCAAGCTGCTAGTTTCTCCGTTGTCGG
>NZ_BJEB01000016.1 GCF_005405445.1 Paucilactobacillus nenjiangensis | reverse complement strand
TAAATTATACATTTTTTTCAAATTTATGGGTACTTTTGTTTTAGTGCGCCGTAAATTTATTTTGTTTCATATAAAAATATAAAAAAAGACCCAATTCTAAGAATAGAATCGAGTCAAATGAGCTAATTAAGCATTAGCTGCTGTTTTAAAATGTGCATCAACAAATTTACCAATTCGAACCATCGCTTCTTGAAGGTTTTCCATCGATGAAGCATAGCTGATTCGAATGTAGCCCTCTCCCCCTGGTCCAAATGGTGAACCAGCAACGACAGCGACTTTTTGTTCAGCTAGTAATTGACGACAGAAATCCCAGTCGCCAATATTCCATGATTCAGGGATCTTACAAAATGAGTAAAATGCTCCTTGTGGTTTTGTTGCAGTAAAACCAAAGCTAGTCATTTGTTCGTAAACAAATTCACCACGTTTTTGGTAATCTTTACACATTTCAAGGCCGTCTTCGAATCCGTTGGTAAATGCTTCTTCTGCTGCGTCTTGGGCATTATAAGTGGCCGTAGTAACAGTGAATTGATGCATTTTAAAGAGTTCTTTTTGAATGTCTGCTTGAGCGGCAATGATACCAATTCTCCAGCCAGTCATCGCATGGGACTTTGAAACACCATTAATCAAAATAGTTTGTTCAGGTAAATATTCAGCGACTGACACATGCTTTTCACCATAAGTCAGTTCACTATAAATTTCATCAGCAATTACGAAGACATCACGGTCTGCCAGCACGTCAGCAATCGCCTTCGTGTCAGCGCGACGATAAGTAACTCCCGTTGGGTTTGAAGGGAAGTTCAGAACAACGGCTTTAACTTTATCGCCGTGTTCATCCAAGGTGGCCTTCAATTTTTCAGGACTTAAAACAAAGTCTTCTTCGGCAGTATTAATGAAGACAGGTACAACACCATGAGCCTTCAAAATTGAAATATACATTGGCCAAATTGGAGTTGGCACAATAATTTCATCACCGGGGTTGGTTACTGCCATGACAGCAGTGGCGATGGCTTCAGTGGCCCCCACCGTAACCAAAATATTGTCGGCGGTATAATTTAGATTATATTTTTTATCGAGGAAATTAGCGGCAGCTGCACGGAGCCCAGGAGTTCCGGCAGACTGTGGATAGTGCGAATGGTTATTTTCAATACTTTTGATTGCTGCTTGTTTAATATGTTCAGGCGTATTGAAATCCGGTTCACCTAAAGTCAATTTGATGACGCCAGGGATTGCCGATGCCTCCTGATCAAATGCTCGAATACTTGATGGCTTGGTGTCTGCGAGTTCATTATGCATGCGTCCTAATAACTGTTGTACCTTTTCGCTCATTTCTATCCCTCAATTCTGTAAATTAAAAGTAAATTAAAAACTGATTATAATATAGCAACCACACGGCTCTGTGTCAAAATGAATTTATTTTAACCGCCGACTTCTATACAACTTATCCAGTTTTACTCAATTAGATTCAAAAAAAGAGACCTTTCAGTCTACTTTTCATCTTTGCCTTTATAGGCGACTTTCACGTTCAATTCGTATGGTCGATCATGTTCAATCGTGGTATCGCTTCGGCCAGCGAACTTTTCTGGACCGCCAGTAATAAAGACATTGGCTAAGTAAATATGGTAGTCTTCTTGGGCAGATTTGACATCAGTTAGCCCCACACTGCTCAGATGGCCAACTGCTAATCGTTCCATTTTATTCAAACCAATGAAAATTTCTAACCGTCCACCAGTTGGCACCAATTCAAAATAAGGCACCACTTGATTTTCAACTAATTTTTGAGTAGATTTATCTTCGCGACGGCTGCGTTTTAAAATTTCTTTTTCCGAACGATGACCGTAATCAGCCTCTAAAATATCTTCACGCACCAGTTGTTTCACAATGCATCGTAAATTGGCTTGCTCATGGTCATTGATGGCCACGTCTGCCGGCAGAATTTGATCATTAGAAAAGAGTCCATTTGCCGGAATGTTAGACGACTTGCCAAGTTCTTTAGCCAAACGTTCTGCTTCAGTTAATCGTGGTCCACCCAATAATTTTTCAATTTTTGGTGAAATATCAAATTTTGCTTTTTTATCAGTGAAGAAGTAAATAAAATTTAACACCACAAAGTACATTAATGCCAGAAAGGCTAACATAAATAACAGGCCGCGGACATAGGCGCCATTTTTTAAGAGTCGAAAGGCCACGTAAAACAAATAAAATTCACCAAAGAAACCAACCACAACATAGGCTTGGTTTTTTAATTTTGTATTCACATTAAAATAACCCAGTGAACGGTTAATCATATCCAAAATCGTTAACATTGTAATTGTCTCCTATTCGCTTGTAGTATCGGTCGTGGTGCCGGTAGTTGAACTCGTTATTGAGCTAGATCCAGTCGTGGTTGTTCCAGCGGTTGAGTCGGCCGTTGAGTCATCTGTATCATCTGTATTATCAGTCGTGGTCGAGTTTGCGCTGGAAGTTTTGGTACTTGAGTTATCTACCGTTGTATCCGGAGTTTCACTTGAACTAGTTTTTGAACTACTGTCTTTAGGTGCACTTTCTGAGGTTGAAGAGTGTGAACTTGAACTCACACGGACACTAGAAATTGATGAAGCTGGTGCCCCTTCACTCGTATGCGTGGTCGTATTTACTACCACATTTGTGGCGCTTAATGCCAAGACAATCGAGACGATTGCAAACGGCGTAATAAATGGTGGTGTGCGATATGCCATATTCCGTATTTCTCCTTTGATAGCTTTAAATACATTTTAAATCATAATCTCGAATTTTTGCAGACTTGATTGTTAAGGATTGTATAAGTTTAATGATATGTTCAATCATCAAACTTCATTCAACAGACAAAAAACGATAGTAAAATTAAGATTCTACTATCGAACAGTCATTATTTTTTTGCTTTACAGTTGGCACATAATCCGAATAATTCGAATCGGTGACCCTCAATTTCTGCGCCAGGTAATTGTTGTTCAAAAAAAGCCATATCAATGGGACACATTTCAATTTCTTGAACTAAGCCACAATTTGAACACACGAAATGGTGATGATGCATATGCTTATAGTCACATTGAAACTTGACTTGCATCTGATCATTTTTAACGTGCGTTTCAACAATGCCAATTTCTTCAAACTCTTTGAGATTGCGATAAATGGTATTGTGACTCATCCCCGGATAAAGCTGACGCAAATATTCATCCACTTTGGTGACGTCTAAATACCGATTTTGATTGTCAGCTAGATAGTCGACCAGTGATTTGCGTTGCTTGGTTAATTTATAATTTTCATCTTTTAAAATTTTGAGTGCTTGACCTGCTTCTGCAGCCATAGATTTCCTCCGCTAAATAATAACGATTACGCTTTACACATATTAGCACAGATTTACGAACAGCACCACACAGGTTGCTTTGTAGCTTAATCTTTCAGTTGATCCATGATGTGCCCTAGTGCAATCTTGGTTTGATTCCAATCATCATTAGCAATTACATGTGAATGGCCATCCAGTTGCTTAGGTATTTTTAAATCTCGATGATATTCTGCACTCTTAATCCGTTGTACCAAAGCAATTCGTTCGTCTCCTCGTGAAGCTAGGCGATCTTTCAATGAATCAGGTTCACTGACGGTCAAGAAAACTATTACTGCCTGGTCACCTAACTTTTGCTTATAAGTCACGGCGCCCTTTGTATCGAGCACAATTGTCACTAAATCATCTTTTTCCCATGCCTGATTTAAGCCTTCCATTGAAGAACCATACAAGTTGAAATCATAAGTGACTTGTTCCAACAAATCGAGTTTTCGCATCGATTCACGGGTTTCAAAATTATAATCAACACCGTTGGTCTCGCCTTCACGTGGCTTACGGGTGGTATGAGTAATTACTTTTGGTAAATGATATTTGCTTTGCAGATACTTACTCACTGTTGTTTTACCGGAGCCAGTTGCACCTGTAATTACCAATACTCGTTTCATCATTTCATCCTACTTTTCATTTTGATTTTCGAGGTGTTCATTGACTTGATCCAACAACCCTTTTAAATTGTCATACGTCAGTCGTTCTCGGGCTGTTCTATAATTTAACCATTGCGAACCATCAATTTCAACTGTTTGTAACTCAATAAATTGATTACCGTGCACTTTAGCGGTAAAAAGAGTCATTTCCTTGTGATTGCCATTGGGCAAATCATATTCAGTTTTCACTTGAAAACTTTCGTTAATCGCTAAATCTAATTGTGTTTCCTCAAAAATTTCTCGGTGTGCCGTGGTGATTAAATCCTCGCCAGCTTCGACGTGGCCCTTCGGAAATCCCCAGAAATGTCCTTGATTGCCGCTTTTTAATAGTAGATATTGAATCTCATTTTCTTTTAATCGGTACACAACTGCACCACTAGTGATTTCTAATGACATTTTTTTAACATCCTTTATAAGTAGTATTATTTCAATTTTAACGTTATTTTAATTATAATCAACTTATGGTAAAATTTATTGCAGATTGTTTTTTCAATAATGTAAAGAGGTGGTATGTTAGATGTTCTCAAAATTTTTACGTAAAGAAAGTCTAGATAGATACCTAGAAAGTGACCGTCATTTTGCTAAAACGTTGTCAGCTTTCGACCTAATTGCCCTTGGGATTGGTGCAGTTATTGGTACTGGTATTTTTATTCTTCCTGGAACCGTGGCCGCCACAACTAGTGGCCCTGGTATTATTCTATCATTTTTCTTTTCCGCCATTGTCTGTGCTCTAGCCGCAATGTGTTACGCCGAATTTTCATCTGCTTTACCAGTTGCTGGTAGTGCATATTCATACGGTAACTTGGTCATGGGTGAAATCATTGGTTGGATTCTTGGTTGGGCATTAATCCTTGAATATATGTTAGCCGTAGCTGCTGTTTCAACGGGTTGGGCTGCGTATTTCAATTCATTTATCGAGGGCTTTGGACTACACGTGCCAAAGGCAATTTCCGGTTCATTTGACCCAGCTCATGGTACATACGTTAACTTGGTCGCCGTCTTGATTGTGGTAGCTATTTCATTTTTACTTTCTCGTGGAATGAGTACTTCCATGAAAATTAATAATTGGGCCGTAATTATTAAAATTGCTATTATTCTAATTTTTATTGTGGTTGGAATTTTCTTTGTAAAACCACATAACTGGCATCCATTTTTACCATATAAAATGAGTGGTGTTTTCCAAGGAGCGGCAACCGTGTTCTTTGCTTATCTTGGGTTCGATGCGGTTTCTTCATCAGCGGCCGAGGTTAAGAATCCGAAACGCAATATGCCAATCGGAATTATCGGTACATTACTGGTAGCCACGATTTTGTACATGGCCGTGTCAGTTGTCTTAACTGGAATGGTTAAATACACGCACTTGGATGTTGCTAATCCTGTCGCTTTTGCAATGCAAGTGGCACATCAAGATTGGGCTGCTGGATTCATTTCTATCGGTGCCTTAATTGGTATGTTTACGATGATGGTTACGATGATCTACTCAAGTTCTCGTCTGGTATATTCAATTGGTCGTGATGGCTTATTGCCAACGTTCCTGAACAAAATTACTGAGAAACACAAAATTCCTTTGAATGCACTGATTGCGGTAACCATTATTATCGCCTTCATGGGTGGCTTGGTTCCTCTAGATCAATTAACTAGTCTAGTTAATATCGGAACCTTATTAGCATTTACCTTTGTTTCCTTTGGAATTATTCCACTTCGTCGTCGTAAAGACATTAAAAACGAAGGTGGCTTCAAGGTACCTTGGTATCCAGTTCTACCAATCGTTTCAGGCCTGGCCTGTATTGCGATGTTGACTCAACTTCAATTAGAAACTTGGGTCGGTGCGGGTATCTGGTTCTTAATCGGCTTAGTAATTTACTTCGCCTACGGATTCAGACACAGTAAGATTGCCAAAGATAATTAAAAACAGAATTAATCAAGGATATATGCGCAAAGCGAAAGTTTTGTCATATATCCTTTTTTTCTTGCACATAAATTAAAAAACGAGTATAGTAATAAATCGTTAGTCTGCTAACGATATTTAGAAAGAGGTATTTTCATGGAACAAAATCTAGCCCGGTTAATCAAGAAAACCAGCAATCAGATGACGCGTAAATTCGACAAATTTGCCCGTGAATTTGATTTAACTAGCGTCCAGATTTCGGTAATTGATTACATGTCTCAAAACCCAACGATTGAGATTCAACAACGCAATGTTGAACATGAATTTAACATTCAGCGGTCAACTGCCACGGTGTTATTACAGAAAATGGAACAAAAAGACTTGATTATTCGTACCACTTCAAAAGATGATGCTCGTCAAAAAACATTGAACCTCACGGATAAAGCAAAGGCATTGGCGGTGGATATTTCAGCTTATAGTGATCGTCAACAGGCTCGCATTACCCAACAATTTTCGACAACAGAAGTCGAAACTTTCAAGAATATTCTTGAATACATCACAGAAATCAACAAGGAGTAAATTTATTATTATGGATGGAACAGATCAAAAAATTTCAAGTAAAGTTATTATGGCAATTATTGCGACAGGGATTATGTCGTTTTGTGGGGTGGTCGTCGAAACCGCGATGAACATTACCTTCCCTACCTTAATGAAACAGTTCGCTGTTTCAACCAACACCGTGCAATGGATGACCACCGTTTATTTATTGGTGGTTGCAATTATTGTGCCATTATCAGCAACACTGAAACAAAATTTTAAAACAAAGAATTTATTCATTTTTGCCAATTTAATGTTTATCTTAGGTGTCGCTACTGATGCCGTTGCACCCACTTTTTCACTCTTATTAATTGGCCGTGCCATTCAAGGAATCGGTACTGGAATTGCCCTCCCACTCATGTTCAATATCATTTTAGAACAAGTACCCATGAGTAAAATTGGGATGATGATGGGGATTGGAACACTAATCACCGCCGTTGCTCCGGCTGTCGGTCCGACATTTGGTGGCGCCGTAGTTAGTTCCATCGGATGGCGTTTCATTTTCATCTTCCTCTTACCATTGTTGGTGATTTCATTTATTCTTGGAGTACTGAGCATTCAGCAAAAGAGTGAAATTCGTCGAACTAAATTTGATGTACTTGGATTCATTTTCATTATTCTCGGATTAGCGGGGTTAATCTTTGGCTTTAGTAACCTTGGGAGTGAATCCTTCATGTCACTAAAAATTGGCGGCTCAATCTTAGTTGGAATTATCGGAATGGTGGCCTTTGTCTGGCGTTCAGCCACGATTGATAACCCAATTATCAATGTGCGCGTGTTGAGCAATCCTAATTTTAGCGGTCACGTCTTTGCCTTTTTCGTCTTTCAGTTAGTGTCACTTGGATTATCATTCCTACTCCCTAATTACATTCAAATTGTGAATCACGGTTCCGCCGTGTTAGCTGGATTAATTGTCTTACCTGGTGCGTTAATCGGTGCAGTCTTTGCACCTTTAGGTGGACGAATTTTAGACCGTGTTGGTGCTAAAATCCCACTGACGATTGGTTCAACCATCGCTTTGATTGTACTGTGTGTCTTTGTCTTAATGGGGACCCAATTTTCAAATCTGTTAATGGGAACATTGTACTTCTTCTTCATGATTGGGATTGGCTTGAGTTTTGGTAACCTAATGACGAACGGTTTAAAGCAAATCGACGGCAGAATGCGCAGCCACGGAAATGCCATTTTGACTACCATGCAACAATTTGCTGGAGCCGTGGGAACTTCTTTGACAGCCGCTTTTGTCGCTGCTAAGCAAACTGCTAATGTCACGTTAGCCCATGGAACAGCACTTGGTTCACATTCAGCATTAATCTTTTTAATTTGTGCCATGATTGTCGAATTTATAGTCTTAATTAAAGTAGTTGATTTTCCATTTAAGCATCACGATAACAAATAAAATTTATTAATTTAACTTCGCTTAACGAATCAGGTTGAGCGAAGTTTTTTTGTCGTTTGACCGACGAATTGGCCTTTCATTCATTAAAAATTTCGTGTATAGTATTATCCTGTTAGCTTCATCACGTCTAAAATAGTAGCGTTGATCTTGAGGAATCTTCGTGAGATGTGCCGCCAATTAATTCAAGTTACCCACAATTTTTTGGATGCAGAAATAACAATATTTAATTATATTCTCGGGTATATTTCTGAAATCAAAAAGGAGTAATTTTTATTATGGACACATCTAATCAACAAATCTCGACTCGCGTATTCTTGGCAATCATTGCCGCTGGAATTATGTCATTTTGTGGTGTAGTCGTTGAGACCGCCATGAACATCACTTTCCCAACTTTAATGAAACAATTTGGAGTTTCCACTAACACTGTTCAATGGATGACGACCGGTTATCTATTAATTGTGGCAATTGTCGTTCCGCTATCAGCCACCTTAAAACAAAATTTTAAAACTAAATCACTATTTTTATGTGCCAACTTAATGTTTATTCTTGGTGTGGTGATTGATTCAATCGCACCGACTTTCCCCTTGTTATTGCTTGGCCGAATGATTCAAGGCTTAGGCACTGGAATTGCCCTTCCCCTAATGTTCAACATCATCTTAGAACAGGTCCCAATTCATAAAATTGGAACCATGATGGGGATTGGAACGTTAATCACCTCTGTCGCTCCCGCAATCGGTCCGACATTTGGTGGTAGTGTGGTTAGCTCCATCGGCTGGCGTTATATCTTTATTTACCTGTTACCGTTGTTAGTAGTTTCATTAATTTTAGGTATTTTCAATATTCAACAAAAAAGTAAAATTGAACACAATAAATTTGATTTACTTGGTTTTATCTTCATTACAATCGGTTTGGCCGGCTTAATTTTTGGGATGAGTAACTTAGGTAGTGCAAGCTTTGCCTCGCTCAGTATCGGTGGTGCCTTTATCCTTGGTGCCGTTGGTTTAATCTTGTTTGTTTGGCGGTCACTTAAAATTGATAATCCTATTATCAATTTAGCCTTACTCAAAAATCTAAACTTTAGTGGTCATGTAATTGCCTTTTTCGTCATTCAAATGGTGTTATTAGGACTCTCATTCCTATTACCAAACTTTATCCAGTTAGTTAATCATGATTCTGCCATTTTAGCAGGGCTGGTTGTTTTACCAGCAGCGTTAATTGGTGCCGTTTTTGCACCTTTAGGCGGACGTATTTTAGATCAACTGGGTCCAAAGATTCCGCTGACTTTAGGTTCAGCTATTGTTTTAATCTCATTAATCATCTTCTGTTTGCTTGGTAATACCATGTCCAACCTATTAATTGGATCACTGTTCTTCTTATTCATGATTGGAATTGGGCTGAACCTTGGGAACCTAATGACCAATGGTTTAAAACAAGTTGATAGCCATTTACGGACACAAGGAAATGCCATTCTAAGTACCACCCAGCAATTTGCTGGCGCGGTTGGTACATCTTTATGTGCTGCCTTAGTTGGTGCCAAGCAAACTAGTAACGTAACTCTAGCTCATGGGACTGCCTTGGGAACTCATTCCGGGATAATTTTCTTACTAGTTGGGATCATCATTGAGTTAATCGTCATTGTCAAAGTCGTTGATTTCCCATTTAAAACTAAATAATTGAACCAAAAAAAAGCTTCTGAAGGAAAATTACTTTCAGAGGCCTTATTTTTATTAGTTGCGTTCAATAAGTTTACAATTTCGTCTAGTTACAAATATCAAACATAAGCAATCCACTTATTTTTGATATTCTAGACTACACTCAATTGCATCCCAACTTATTTCACAGCCTTTTACTTACTCATCTTAAATTCTAAGAATAAATCATTATAGTTGCCAATTACTTTCAGGGGTAAATCTTTGTAAACTTCTAAATTTTTGACCGTCGATTCAGCTGGATAAAACTGTTTATCGTTACGGACATCCGCCGGTAAATATTTCATTGCAGCTTTATTTGGAGTGGAATAACCGATATATTCAGCATTTTGCGCTGCGTTTTTAGGCTCCAACATGAAGTTAATAAAGTCATAGGCTGCAGCCTTATGTTTGGCCGTTTTTGGAATGACAATATTATCAAACCACATATTACTGCCTTCATCCGGCACTACATAATGTAAATGCTTATTATATGACATCATTTCAGATGCTTCACCAGAATATGTCACCGCAATTTTAGCTTCATTTTGTTTCATGTACATTTTAATTTCATCGGCTACCACTGCTTTAACATTAGGCATTAACAAATTCAATTTTTCTTGAGCACTTTTGAGTTCACTGTAATTGGTTGTATTCATACTATGACCTTGGGTAATCAACGCCACGCCTAACATATCGCGGGCACTATCGGTCAACATGATGCTCTTTTTAAACGCTGGATTCCATAATTGGTCCCAATGCTGTACCTGGTCAGCTTGTACAAATTGATCGTTATAAACAATGCCTAACGTACCCCAAAAATAAGGAATGGAATAATCATTATTCGGATCAAACGACAAATTGAGAAAACGGGAATCGATATTCTTATAATTACTTAATTTTGATTTATCAATTTTTGCAACTAAGCCACTTTTAATCATCCGTTGGACGGTGTAATCACTAGGCACGGTCAAATCATAGCTCGTCCCACCCTGCTTAATTTTAGTCAGCATAGCTTCGTTACTATCAAAAGTTTCATAAACCACGTGGTAACCAGTTTGCTTTTCAAATTTAGTGATTAAATCTGGATCAATATAGTCGCCCCAATTATAAATATTGAGAACTTTTTTTTCATTGGACGTTGTTTTGGCATTCATTTGGTGATTCAAACCGGCGATGACCGCACAAACCGCTAAAATGCCAACGAAGATTGCGATTAATTTTTTCATTGGGCATTCGGTCCTTTCATCATCTTATTCCGATTAACACGGCGTGAATGGCCGTAACGTTCCAAGACGTAATAGCCAACCACTAATAATAACGACACCAAGAACATCAAAGTCGATAGCGCGTTGACTTCCAAGTCAACGCCTTGACGCGCACGAGAATAAATCTCAATCGAAAGCGTTGAAAAGCCGTTCCCAGTCACAAAGAATGTCACCGCAAAATCATCTAGTGAATATGTGAACGCCATAAAATAACCCGCAAAAATGCCAGGGGTAATAGTTGGTAAAATTACCCGAGATAAAGCTTGCCACTTTGAAGCGCCTAAATCATAAGCTGCATCGATCATCGTGCGTGGCATTTCATTAATCTTGGGGAGAACCATCAAAACCACAATTGGAATTGAAAAGGCAATATGACTCAATAAGACTGATGTAAAGCCTAATTTAAATCCTAAAAAAGAAAAGAAAATCAAGAAACTGGCACCAATAATGACGTCTGGTGAAACCATCAAGACATTATTAACCGACAGGACCGCATTCTTAGCGGAACGGCGCTTCAACTGATTAATCCAGAGTGCGCCTAATGTGCCAATTAGTGTTGCCAGCAGCGAGGACAGTAGCGCTATCACCACCGTGTTCAGCACAATTGAGATCATCCGTGTATCTGACAGTAACGTCGTGTAGTGCTTCATGGAAAAGCCAGTGAATTTATCCATCGTGGCTCCCGTATTAAACGAGTAAAAGATTAGATACGCGATCGGCAAATAAATCACAATAAAGACGAATACTAAATATAAATTACTCAACTTAAACTTTGCTTTCATCGCGATTGACCTCCTTTACTCTTGCGTTCACGAGTCAAGAACATCACCACGAACATCGCAATAATCAAAATCACGCCAATTGTGGAACCCATCCCCCAGTTTTGCGTCACTAAGAAATGCTCTTCAATTGCCGTTCCTAACGTAATCACGCGATTCCCACCAATCAATCTGGTAATCATGAAGAGTGATAAGGAAGGAATAAAAACCGCTTGAAACCCAGACTTAACTCCTGGCATCGTCAAAGGCACAATCACCCGCTTAAAGGTTTGCCATGCACTGGCTCCTAAATCACGACTCGCATTAATCAATGACGGATTAATTTCATCCAAGGAATTAAAAATCGGTAAAATCATAAACGGAATTTCAATATAGGAAGCAACGAAAATAAAGCTAAAATCAGTGAACAAAATTTGATGTGAACCAGCCCCAACAAACCGCAAAAAATCATTTACCGAACCATTTTGACTAAAAAGGCCAATAAATGCGTATGTTTTAAGTAGGAGGTTAATCCAAGTGGGTAAAATGATTAATAACAACCACAAACGTTTATTTTTGAGGCGGTTCAACAAGTATGCCGTTGGATAGCTAATTAATAAAGTAAAAAACGTAATTAAAAAGGCATACCAAATCGAATTGAAGGTCATTTTTAAATAGGTCGTCGACTCAAGGTACGAAGTATAATTGCTAAACGTAAAATGACCGGTAATGTCAAATAGCGATTGATACAAGATTAAGGCCATCGGTGCAACGACAAATAAGGCAATCCACGCTAGATATGGAACCATAAAAAATGATTTTTTCTGCATCTCCATCACCTATTCCTCGTAACTATCTAAACGGGCATCGAACGTTTCTTCATCCTCACCAAAGCGCATGATATGAATGTCTTCTGGATCAAAGACTAACCCGACTTGTGCACCAACCGTGGTTTGATGAATTGAATTGATTGTCCACTCATGGTCATCAGCATCATGGCCAGTAATTTGATAATCGACCCCACGAAATAATTGTGAGTCGACAGTCACTTGCATCTTACCCTTATCAGCCGAAGTGATATCTAAATCTTCAGGACGAATGACAATCTCTACTGGTTCGTTTGGTCGCATCCCCGCATCGACACATTCAAAATCTTTATGATCAAAATGGACTAAATAGTCCGCCGTCATGGTACCCGGCACAATATTACTTTCACCGATAAAATCTGCGACGAAATGATTAATTGGCTCATCATAGATATCCACGGGTGTGCCACTTTGTAAAATGCGTCCATCATTCATGACAAAAATTTGGTCACTTAAGGCCAACGCTTCTTCTTGATCATGAGTCACAAAGATAAACGTAATCCCCAATCGTTGTTGGAGGGCCCGCAGTTCAACTTGCATTTCCTTCCGCAACTTATGGTCTAGCGCCGATAGTGGTTCATCAAGCAACAACACTTTGGGTTCATTAGCAATCGCTCTGGCAATTGCAATCCGCTGCTTTTGGCCACCAGACAAGGCGTCAATCTCACGATTTTCATAACCACTCAATTGCACCATCCGTAATGATTCAGCCACTTTTGCTTGGATGTCCGTCTTACTCATTTTCTTTAATTCGAGGCCAAATGCAATGTTTTGGCTCACATTGAGATGTGGAAAGAGTGCGTAATCTTGGAAAATCGTATTAATTGGCCGTTTATTAGCTGGTGTTAAGTCAATGCGTTTACCTTCAAATAAGATTTCACCACTGGTTGGATCCTCAAAGCCCGCAATCATTCGTAAAATCGTCGTTTTACCGCTCCCGGAAGGGCCCAGCAAAGTATAAAATTTACCCGATTCAATTTCAAAATCAATCTTTTTTAGGACTGGTGTATCATCATATTTCTTACTAATATTTTTAAATTCAATAATTGGATTTGCCAATTTTGTCCCCCATTTCAGCGAACTGTTTGCCTACCGCAATTCAGTTCTCTCTGTTACACTTATCCTAATTAATTATACGTATTTTGTAGCATGATACCAACACTTTCACTCAAATCAAGGAGATATTATGAAAAATAATCAATTTGCAATTATCAAACGGACTCACCAACAAAAAATTAACGAATTAACGACCATTGGTTTCTTAACTGGAGAACCAACCATTAACGTGACGAGTCTTTGGAATCAATTTTTAACCCTGTCATTTCCAGAAACAACGGATGAAGAAACCATGCAAACCAACTTGGAGAATTTATTAGCGACACCGACTAAAAATCTCCTGCAATTTATTTTAGATGATGAGCCGATAACCACTGATATTTTCTATCTAGTCGCCTTACAACTACTACAATTTGAACCCGACGTTGATTTTGATCTTCAACATCCATTGGCAGCGATGGAAACTATTCAGCTCCCATTTTTAACGGCTGCGACGTGGAATGAAAGTCAATTAATCGAAGCATGGTATTTACTCCTCAATACGCACACTAAGAATGGTCAAACATACCTTGATTTATTAACCGCTCGTGGCTTGTTGACACCCCTTTACGCTTTACCTGCCACGCAAAAGCCCATCTTTTTCAACGGAAAAGCGTTGGCGGTGTTTGATTCAGTCCAACTAATTCGCGAAGTCGTTTACGTTGAAGCTCCACTAGATACGGATAATGATGGCCAAGCCGATTTGCTCAAAGTTGAAATACTGCGTCCTAGCGATACGAATGAAGGATTAAAGGTACCAACCGTTTATACTGCTAGCCCATACAATCAAGGGACTAACGACGAATGGGGCACGAAAGCCACGCATGATGTCAGAGTGCCAATCAAACACAAAACTAATCAACCCGATATGAGTATCACGGAAAACTTTAACCAGAAATTTACAACGAAGCAGCCGACCAAAGAAGCGCGGACAGCTACTGAAACTTTCACTCGAGAGGCGTCATATACTCTCAATGATTATTTAGCCGTTCGTGGTTTTGCGGTAGCTTATGCTGCCGGGATTGGAACTAAAGATTCTGATGGCATCCAAACCTGTGGCTCACCGGAGCAAACCATTGCGACCATTGCCGTCATTGAATGGTTGACTGGTAAACGAAAAGCGTACACCACACGAAAAGGTACTACCGAAATTAAAGCTTGGTGGTCGAATGCAAAAGTCGGGATGACTGGCCGTTCTTATTTGGGTACCCTGGCAACCGCCGCTGCTACGACTGGCGTTGAAGGACTGAAAACTATCATCAGTGAAGCTGCCATCTCAAGCTGGTACGATTATTACCGCGAAAATGGATTAGTAATTGCTCCGGGTGGCTTCCAAGGCGAAGATGCTGATGTCTTAGCTGCTGAAACGATGAGTCGTACCAAAAATCCAGCCGATTACCAACAAATTAAAACCTATTTCAATGATTATTTGACCAAAATGCAAAGTGACATGGACCGCATTACTGGTAATTACAACGGCTTTTGGGCACAGAGAAACTACCGGCCAGATATTAAAAACATCAACGCCGATATTATGATGGTCCAAGGATTAAACGACTGGAATGTTAAACCTAATCAAGTCAAGGCACTGTGGGATGCCTTATCCAGTGTCAATGTTGACCGGAAGTTAATTTTGCATCAAGGTGAACATATCTACATTAACGCCTTTCGTTCAATTGACTATACCGATATCGTCAACTTATGGCTCTCCAATAAACTTTACGATGTCGATAATGATGCGTCACAATTACCTGACTTAATTGTGCAAGACAATGTCACTCCAGAAACTTGGAACACATACGCCGACTGGGAAGAAAATCAACCAACCGAACTCTTTACGATTGGTGAACAAGGACTGGGAACAGAAAAGCTAACCACCAGTGCAACAGTCTCATTTGTGGATAAATGTCCCAACGCTGAATTTGAAAAATTTTCGAAGGAACCAAACAATTGGCAAACTGATTTAGCTCAACCAAATGATATTTTGCAAATCCATGATCCAGCTAAACTCCGGTTTATGACCGTGCCACTGCGGGAAGACTTGCTGCTTCGCGGTACGCCAACCCTTAAACTGTCAGTTTCATCATCCGTTGACCACGGCTTAATTAGTACACAATTAATTGATTTCGGATTACAAAAGCGCTTCAATATTAGTCCAACTATGCTACAAAAAAAGGGCCTTCAACTTGGTCATCAGTGGCGCGAAGATGACTTACGTGAATTTACCCTTGCAGCTAAAGAAACTGATTTTAAAATGATTTCATTTGGTCATATCAACTTACAAAACAGGATCTCTCCCGCCCAAGTTGATGAATTAATCCCTAATCAACTCGTCGACTTACAATTTGACTTACAACCAATTTTCCATCATATTCCAGCTGGTCATTTGATTGGTTTAATTGTTTTTGGCACTGATTTTAGTATGACGCAATTAGATAACTCTGAAGCCATTAAATATACCATCCAAACCAACGAATCATCATTGATTATTCCGAGCATTGCCCCATATTCAGCGGAATCTTAATTTTAACTAACACTGCGCGAGCAACTACACTTGCTAAGAAGGCTTTAATGACGGCTGGAATCAAAAATGGAATTGTGCCAGCAATAAACGCGGCGGGCCAAGCCATCTGGTTGAAAAACTTCAACCAAATCGTTCCAAGTACCAACTGAACCAGCGCCCCAATTAAGTTACCTACAATTAAATATGGCACCGTATTTTTGCGACGCAAACCAATTACAATCCAAGCTTGAACAAAGAAGGCAAAGATAAACCCACCAGTTGGGCCAAATAAGATGCCAACCCCGCTAGTGCCACTGGCAAACACGGGAATTCCAATCAAACCTAGCAAAATGTAACCAATTAATGTCCAATTGGCAATTCGATAATCCACCAGGGAAGCCAACAGGCCCACTGCGAACGTTTGCCCCGTTAAGGGTACCAATGGCAATGGAATCACCACTTGTGAACACAGTGCGAGGAAAATAACGAGTTCTGCCGACCAGATTAAACCTCTTAATCTCTTTCTATCCACGATAGTCACCCTCCTGTAAATTCAATTTAGTAATTTCTCCGGCATTAACGGTGACTACCTCGGTAGCAGTCTTTAATAATAAAGCGCCATCGTCATTAATGGTTTCCACTTCACCAGTCAAAACTCGATTACCAATTTTAACTTCAACATTTTTACCGATTACCAAACTGCGTTGACGGTATTCATCCATAAAGTTACCATCATCTAAGGTTGGCAACATTGTATCAAAAGCATCAATAATTTCACTAGCAACTTGGTTCCGATCAAGTTGCTTTTTTTGTGTCGTTAAGGCGCCAACTTTATTTTTTAATTCCGGCGCAAGCAAATCATTTTCAACTAAGTTAATCCCAATACCGACAATGACACTCGATAGTGTCCCGGTTTCAAAGTTAGTGACCGCTTCAGACAAAATGCCGGTCACTTTATGATGATTAACAATTAAATCATTCACCCATTTGATTTCGACCGTTACGCCAAATAATTTTTCCAATACTTGTGCAATCACCACGGCTGTGGCAGTGGTCATTTTGCCTGGATTAATTTGCCCATTAATCGGTAATAAAAAGCTAAGATACAAGCCTGTTTCTCCGGGGGAAAAGAAATTACGACCAAAGCGTCCATAGCCTGCGGTTTGTTGATTGGCAATCACGACGGTTCGCTGGCCCGGATTAGTGGCAGCTAATTGCTTAGCGCGAATATTGGTAGAATCAATTTCGTCATAAACCTCAACTTGACAATCTGATTTAATGCTAGATTCGATAATCGCTTGACTCAGTTTGAGACCGCGCGAATATAAATAGCCTTTGCCAGATTGACTTTCAATTGTTTGCCCATGAGCCTGCAACTGTTGAATAGCTTTCCAAATGGCAGTACGGGAAACCCCTAATTCATCGACTAACTCCGCACTAGTCACCCATTGATTTGCATGTTGATTTAGATACGCAAGCACTGTTGATTTTGTATCCACGTTTTTTCGCCTCCGTTAACCTTATTTTATTTTAGGTTAACAGACCGATAGCTCATTGGCAATCTCTTTTTAAATGCGCTACACTTATTTCATCAATATTAGGAAAAGGTGATTAATATGAAACAAGGAACCACAATCATTACATTAGATAACGGCTACCATTTATGGACTAATACTCAAGGCACTGGTGATATTCATCTGCTTGCTTTGCATGGTGGGCCCGGTGGCACACATGAATACTGGGAAGACACAGCCAAACAGTTAAAAGCTCAAGGTTTGAACGTAACAGTTCACACCTATGATCAACTTGGTTCATTTTATTCAGATCAACCAGATTACTCAGATCCGAAAATTGCTGAAAAATATCTCACTTACGATTATTTCTTGGATGAAGTTGAAGAAGTTCGGACTAAGTTAGGTATCGACCATTTTTACTTGATTGGTCAAAGCTGGGGCGGCGCTTTAGTTCAAATGTATGCTTTGAAGTACGGTGAACATTTGAAAGGTGCCATCATTTCATCAATGACTGATAATATCGATGAATACGTGGTTAACATCAACAAAGTTCGTGAAGAAGCTCTACCTGAAGAAGCTATTACTTACATGAAAGAATGCGAAGCTAAAAATGATTACGACAACGACCGTTATCAAGGGTATGTCGATATTTTAAATGAAGGCTACGTTGACCGTAAGCAACCCGCTGCTATTTCTCACTTATCAAGTACGATGGCCACTGACGTTTACGGCGTCTTCCAAGGCGATAACGAATTCGTTGTGACTGGTAAGTTAAAGGAATGGGACGTTCGTGATCAAATTAAGAATATTTCAATGCCAACCCTTGTGACTTTTGGTGAACATGAAACAATGCCATTGGCCACTGCCAAACGGATGGCTGAACAAATCCCTCACGCTCGCCTTGCAACCACACCAAATGGTGGTCACCATCATATGATTGATAACGCACCTGTTTACTACGATCATTTGGCAACCTTCATTCGCGATGTGGAATCAGATAACTTTGATGATTAATCTTATTTTCAAGAAAAAATCACGAAATTAATTTGAAATCTTCACAGAAGAATCTCAATTTTGGGATTCTTTTTTTGTGTTTTTTAAGACATTTTGAGATAATTGTCTTAATTTGAGACATTAGTTTTACTTTGAACCTTTTGTTTTAGAATTAGACAGTATATAGTATTCCATGTTGTTTTAGTTCTATTCATTGGTATTGGTCTTATGGAGGAGAAAAATGAAAGCGAACAGAACTACTAGAGATTTCGAAAACGCTTTGTGGGAAATTCTTGCGACAACCCCGTTTGCGGAGGTAACTGTTGATCAGATTTGTTGTGTGGCATTGATGCATCGCAGCAGTTTCTATCGTTATTTTGATGATAAGGTCGATTTATTAAAACAAACTTTATCAACGATGTTACGTAGAAACATCAGTGAAAGCCACAACCCTGACTTAGTAGATCAGATTGTCAGCTTTATCATTGATAATCGGGCCGTCTTCAGAAATATCTCCATCATCGGTGGCAATAATAGTATTAATCTAGACTTATTAACTCTAATCGGTAAAATCATCCTGGAACGACCGGATTCAGGGACTAACAATCTGATTGATTTATTACATCGCAGCAAGAATCCAGACATGATGTCGTACATCTTAGCTGGAGCGTTGACCGGAGTTTTTGTTTATTGCGACGAATATAATTACGACATTCCACGTAAGGAAGTTGTGCAATTATTTAACAGCGTGATTCAACACTTAACAACTAATTAATTTCATTAGAATTTGGCATGGAGGAATGTTTTATGTGGGAAATGATTAAAAATGAATGGAAATTTATTGGTAAGAACCGGCTGATTACTTTGTCAGTCTTTGCCATCTGTTTCATTCCATTGTTGTATAGTGTGTTCTTCCTAAAATCAGTTTGGGATCCATACGGAGATACACAAAATTTACCAATCGCGGTGGTCAATCAGGATCAAGGCGTAACGTATGCGGGTAAAAAATTACATGTCGGTGCTGATACCGAAGCAAAATTGAAAAAGAATCATTCTCTAGGATGGGACTTCGTATCTGCTAAAAAAGCTCACGAAGGATTAAAAGACCGCAAGTATTATACGGTTGTGACTATTCCAAAGAACTTTTCTAAGAATGCCGCCAGTGTATTAGATTCACATCCAAAGAAAATGAATTTGAAGTATGAAACTAACGATTCACTAAACTACATTGGTGAAGTTATGAGTAGCGTCGGGATGACTACTCTTGATAAATCGATTCGCACCGCTGTCACTAATGCCTATGCCAGCACCATGCTTGGCGAAGTGAAGACACTGGGTAAAGGACTCAAATCTGCTTCAACGGGTGCCGTGCAACTTAATGACGGTCTTGTCACCATGACTGATGGAGTTAAACAATATACAGTTGCTGTTTCGACCGTCAATGATGGTGTCCAAACTCTGAAAACATCTGTTTCTGCCTTACCTTCAGCTGCTTCACAATTGTCGACCGGATCAAACACCTTAGCTTCTGGAATCAGCCAATATACGGCTGGTGTTTCATCAGCGAATACGGGTGCAGGTCAATTAGCTGCTGGTACTAATACCTTGAACAGTTCCGTTTCAAGTTCAATGGGAGCACTGACCAATTCAAGTTTGTTTAGTATGTTGAATGGTCTCAATGTTTCTGATATTTCTCAAAAAGCAGCTAATGTGTCAAGCACACTCAATAACTCTAGTACGACTGATGCATTAAATACGCTAACAAGTAGTGATACTCAAACTGCTTTCAGCAAATTATCTGGTTTAGCATCTAGCATGTCGACAATGCAGACTGAATTGTCAGCTGTCAACACTGCATTGACGCAATATCTCACGAAAATTGGTAGCAACTCAACTACCTCAGCAGAAGATGCCGCAACAGTATTACAAGATTCTTCTAATACGCTAAGCCCAACCTCTAAATCTAAACTGGCTGAAATTATCAGTTTACAAAAAGATAATGGTACTCAAATAGAATCAACTCAAAAAACATTAACTGCACTCAGTACTAAATTGACAGGTGTCACAGATACGGTTAATTCTATCGCACCACAATTAACTAAAGTTCAGGCATTGCAAAGTCAACTTCCCCAATTGGAATCAACTTTGACTGACGCAAAATCATTGATGAATGATGTAACCCCAATTATGTCAGCCCTCAACGATCCATCAACACAAGCCACCCTCAATAGCTTGCCTGGTCAAATTTCGACACTTGAATCTGGCATTAGTCAATTAAATAATGGTGCTCAAACATTGTACGCCGGTACAACAACCTTGAATAACAATTCAAGTGCGTTAAACTCTGGTGCTAATACTTTGTCAACAGCACTTGGTCAATTAAATACACAAGTACCAACGCTGGTTTCAGGTGTGAACCAATTAGCTGATGGTACTAGTACCTTAAATGGCAAATCGGCTGAACTTGTTAGTGGTGCTGATAAGCTTAGTTCTGGTTCTGGTACTCTAGCTAAAGCTCTTAAGTCTGGTAGCAAAACAGTTAACGGTATTCATACCTCAAAGAATACTGCTAAAATGTTCGCTGACCCAACGAAACTTTCACATAAGAAATATAGTACTGTTCCTAACTATGGTCATGCTTTGGCTCCTTATGTACTTTCAGTGGCCTTGTATATTGGCGCAATTGTCTTCAACTTTGCCTTCCCAATTCGGAAAGTTTCAATGCGTGGCAAGTCTTCAACTGCTTGGTTCATGAGTAAAGTCACTGTCGGTGCCTTTGTCGCCATTGCTTCAGCAGTGATTGAATCTGGCCTAATTATCGCATTTGGACTTCAAGTTGATCATATTGGAACTTTCTTCCTGACAACCACGATATTCTCGCTAACGTCGATGTATCTAGTCATGTTCCTTGCGATGGCATTTGATAACCCAGGTCGTTTGATCTCAATGGTTATCTTGATGCTACAACTTGGTGGTTCAGGTGGTACCTTCCCAATGGAAGTTACGAATTCGTTCTTTAATGCAATTCATCCATACCTCCCAATGACCTACTCGATTCTCGGCTTACGCCAAGCAATCACATCTGGCCTTGGAAATGGGGTTGTGACACATTCAATTCTCGTCTTAATCTTAATCGCTGCGATTTCACTCGCACTTCTCTGGCTATCAATGTACCTACTTCAACAAAAGTGGCATGCAATGGCTTGGAAAGATGATAAAGATCCAGAAGGTTCTTCTGCCTTGGATGATAATCAAAAATTACAAGATATTGAAAAATAATTTTCATTAAATTAAGGTACATCTCATCCCCGAGATGTACCTTTTTTGTCTAGTTATTATACTAGATAAGCATTGTAACCGGTTGCTGATTACGCTAATTCTGGTATCATAGAAGTAATCAATACTGACAGGAGAACCTTACATGAAAAACTTTATTTTTGATTTAGATGGCACTTTAATTGACACAATGGATATGTACTTATTACCATTACAATCTATTTTAGCTAAGCATGGTTATAACATCACTCATGAAGAAACTAAACCACTCTTTGGGATTACCGCTGCGGACGCACTCGGACAAATTGGTGTCCCTGAAGCAGATCGACAAGCGATTGAAGATGAATGGTACAAAGTAGTCTACGCACAAAATACGACTATCAATACTTTTGATGGTGTTGATGACACTTTGGCTCAACTCAACGATGCAGATGGGGTTAAGTTGATTGTCGCTACCTCTAAAGTTCGGGACGAATATGAAGCAGAATTCATTCCAAAATTTGAAATTGCTAAATACTTCAGTGGTGCTGTGACTGCCTCTGACACGAAAAACCATAAACCTGCTCCAGATCCAATTCTCGCAGGGATTAAAGAAGGTAACGGTATTGCTGAAGATTCCGTTTACGTCGGTGATACAATTAATGATATGAGAGCTGCCCATGCCGCTGGAATTAAATTTGCCGGTGCAATGTGGGGTGCTGCAATGCCAGAACGATTAGCTGATGCTGATTACAAACTCACACATCCATCTGACTTACTAAAATTACTATAATTCTTTACAAAAATAACTTTCTTACCCGTTTTTATTTGGATAAGAAGGTTTTTTTAATTGTCTTTGCTTGTCGATATTGAGACTGCTAAGATGATTTACATACATATAAATTTGAAAGCCGGTGAACTGATGCGGACTAAAAGTTACACTGCAATTATTATTGGGATTATTTCCGCATTCTTCTTCTCACTTACTTTCGTACTAAATGAGGTGATGGCGAATAGTCACGGTTACTGGCTTTGGACTGCCTCTCTGCGTTACTTATGGACCTTGCCCATGATGTTAATCGTCATGTGGCTCCCACTGACTCATAGTTCCTTCAAAAAAGTTTTTAAATCTATTAGCGCCCACAAATGGTCTTGGTTGATTTGGAGTCAATTTTGTTTCGTCCTCTTCTATGCTCCATTGTGCTTAGCCAGTCTCTATTTACCAGGATGGCTAGTCTCCAGCACTTGGCAGTTTACCATCATTTGTGGCGTCTTACTGACTCCGCTGGTCAAAGTTCCCATTATCGATAATTCAGTCGTTAAATATCAACGTTTAAAGATTCCCTATCGTTCACTCCCTTGGACCGTACTAATCTTGTCAGGCGTGTTATTAACGGTCATCAATTACTCACAACAGCTGAATGGAATTGCGCATTTAGGTTTAAGTTTGATTAGTCTATTAATTGCCGCCATTTCATATCCCCTAGGCAATCGGAAAGTAATGGCTGCTAGTCCTGAAGTAAATGGTGTCGAAAAAGTTTTCGGAATGCTGATTTGTTCATATCCAACCTGGATTATTCTGGCCATCATCAGTTATTTCAAAGCTGGTGCCCCCACTGTTGGCATGCTAGAAAATACCTTCAGTGTGGCTCTATCATCTGGAGTCGTAGCTACCGTACTATTTTTCCAAGCCACTTCAATGGTTGCCAAACACATGCCGAGCCTGGCCAAAGTCGAAGCCACACAATCCATGGAGGTCGTTTTTTCGGTCCTCCTTAGTGTATTGTTCTTAGGGCACGCAATCCCAGGTGGATGGCAATTAGCCGGTTTGATTATCATGGTGATTGGGATCATTGGAATTAGTTTGCGATAATGATACTCAATATTTTTACATATAGATAGCAAACGAGGATTACCGCAATTGCGATAATCCTCGTCTTTATTGTCTTTAAAAAACAATTTTAAGTATCATTAAAATTAATAAAACTACACTAATCACTGTCAGTGCAACAATTTGTTGCCATTCATTGACATAGATAAATGGAGAATCAACAGTTCCGGCTTTTTTACGGCTGGCTTTATCAATAGCAATCATCACTTCGCCAATCCAAATCACCACTATTGGAGCAATAATTATTTCAATGCCACTCCCATAAGCGTCAAATTTACCAGAACTATTAAAGTGCGACGCTATCGTATTATCACGTACGACTAGTCCTGAACAGATAATCAAAAGAATTCCCTCAATGCTTCGCACAATTGATATAAACTTTTTCATATTTCCCTCCGCCAGTCATACTGAGGCACTATTTCTTCAGGCTTAACGCTTCAACGTTCAATATCTTGTCGGCTAACCCGTCATAAAAGCCTTCTTCATGGCTAACTAAGATCAAATTACCGCGGAACGTTTTTAACGCACGTTTTAAGCCGTCTTTAGTTTCATCATCAAGATGATTCGTTGGTTCATCCATAATTAAGAAATTACTTGGGGTCAATTCCAAAATTGCTAACTTAACCTTAGTTTGTTCTCCACCAGAAAGCAAATTCATTGGCTTCATCGTATTAGCTGAGTTGATTCCTGCACGCGCTAACCGCGTCCGAATCGTCTTGGGTAACATTGTAGGATACATTTCTTGAATCGTTTCTAGTGGCGTTAATTCATCATTTTTCCAATCTAAATCTTGGTTAAAATAATTCACGATTGCTGAAGGAGAGAACTCAGCTGAGCCACCTTTAGCTTCAATTTCACCCAAAATTGATTTAATCAACGTTGACTTACCAACCCCATTAAATCCTTTAAAGACCAATTTTTCACCACTACTCATCGAAAATGTGACGGGAGCTAAGAGTGGTTTGTTGTACCCGACCGAAAGGTTTTCAACTCGTAAAGCATTTTGGGAACCGGTATCTTCATATGGAAATTTGAAACTGGCCACCAAATTATCTGAAGGTGGATCAATCCGTTCCATCCGCGCCAACATTTTCTCACGAGACTTAGCCATCGTTGATTTTGAACCAGCTTTATTCTTTTTAATGAATTTTTCTGCTTTTTCAATTTCAACTTGTTGCTTTTCGTATTCTTTTAACTGAACTTCTTTTCGTTCTTCTTTTTGACGCATCGCTTTCTTAAAACTACCACGATACTTCGTAATTTTACCAAACGACACATCACAAATACAATTAGTAACCTGTTCTAGGAAATCATAATCATGGGAGATAATCATTGCCGCACCGGTAAAACTATTCAGATAATCAATTAGCCATTCAATGTGGGTAGTATCCAAATAGTTGGTTGGTTCGTCCAGTAAGATAACATCGGGACTTTCAAGGAGCAGTTTAGCCAAAATAATTTTCGAACGTTGGCCCCCACTCATTTCAGATACAACGTGATCCAAACCAATTGAATCCAAACCAAGACCAGAGATAACTCTATCAACTTCTGTTTCGATATCATAGAAGTTACGTGCATCTAATTGTTCTTGAAAACGACCTGCACGGGTTAAAAGCTTTTCATCTAAGGTTTCTGCATATTCGGCATAGGCCTGATTCATTTGATCATTAATCTCAAATAAATCATTGAAAGCTGTATGCAAAAATTGTTGTAACGTTGACCCAGCTTCGATATCAGCATATTGATCCAAATAACCAATTTTCGTATGATTTTGCCATTTAATACTACCTTCAACGGCCAAAATCTTTCCCGTAATGATTTTAATTAACGTACTTTTACCAGCTCCATTTTGACCAACAATTCCCATGTGGTCCGACTGGTTTAGTTGAAAACTAGCGTCATCATATAATTTTTTATCTGCAAAACTCATACTCAAGTCTTGCACTTCTAATAAACTCATCTCTAATATTACCTTTCATTCTACGTGTACAATCAAAATTCAATTGTACTCTTGTCGCCATTGATTTTCAAAGTTACAATAAATGAATACTCTCTTACGTACAAATAATTCATTGTTAGGAAAAATTATGATTACAAAACTGGACAATCCGTCTATTGAACAACTCAATAAAATTTTAAATATTTGGCTCAATGTGAACATTGAAGCGCACCATTTTGTCGATGAACAATACTGGCGTGATAATTACGAAGATGTGCAAAAATCACTGCCTGATGCAGAGTTATATGTTGCCATTGAAAATGATGAAATCGTGGCGTTTTTAGGCTTATCGGACTCTTACATTGCTGGCCTGTTTGTCAGAAATGATTATCGCCACCAAGGTATCGGTGGTGCACTACTTGAAACCGTCAAACAAACGAATTCGTCTTTGAAATTATCGGTGTATGAAAAAAATGTCGCTGCTGTTAACTTTTATATTACGAACGGATTCATCGCTCAAGCTACAGATGTCGATTTAAAAACTAATGAAGTTGAATTTTTAATGGTTTGGCATCAACAAAACCACGCCACAATTTAACGACGAACAATAATAAGGAGTTTTACCCAATGAAAATTAGAGATATTGACCACGTAACGATGTACGTCAACGATTTAGACCGCACTATTCGCTTTTATCACGAAACTTTTGACATGCCGGTTTTACACCAAGATGACACCCATGCATTAATGCTATGTGGTAAGCAAGCATTAGACTTTAAGCTAATAACTGAAAATCAGTCGTTAGAAGCCAAACAAAAAGCAGCCGGATCAGCTGCCTTTTGCTTTATTGTTAAAGAACAATTATCAGATGTAGAAAACCATCTACGAAGTTATTATATTCCTATCCTTGATGGACCTAGTGAACATCAAGGTGCCCACAGTCAATTAACTTCGTTATTTATTAATGATCCAGATGGCAATTTACTTGAAATTGCTGTTGAAGCATAAACTTGAGCGCGTCGGTAAGTAATTTACTTATCCGGCGCTTTTTTGTTTTGAAATGAAAACCGTGGTGATTCGCACCCTAAATTTAATCAGGCTCATCCCCACTACATTCTCCGTCTAACTTTGACCACCTTGATAAGTAGCCCACTTATCTTCGTGCTCATTCGTTATACTCAAATGCAGCCCGTGGTGATTCGCACCTAGTTTATGCTTCCACTTTTTTCTGCTGTTTTTTACCTTGCCAAATGGCTTTGGCAATTGGAAAGAGGAAGATGAAATTGAAGATTTCCATGATAGCAGTCATCATAAAGACGCTTTGATAAGCAAAAATGCTGGCGACGACTGAACCTAACATGGGACCCACAACACTTCCCATTGCTTGAAACGATTGATTCCAACTGAAAATTCGACCGAATGCCTGCTTTGGTACATAACCGACCATCAACGATTGAACAGCTGGCAATAAGGCAGCGTCTGAAATACCTAAGACTGCTCGCCAAACACCTAACTGATAGACGTTGGTTACAAAACTCATTGCCGAAAAGGTCATTACCGCTAAGATTAAGCCACCAGTCAAGATTTTCTCCGGACCATATTTGTCACTCAAAGCTCCCAAAAATGGTGCAGTGAATAACGTGACAATACCTGGTAACGACGAAATAATCCCACTAACCAATGCCACTCTACCGCCATGATGCAATAAGTCACTCACTAATAGACTTAAGATTGGTGTGACCGACATGTTGGCTGCTTGAATCACCAATGTAGTAATAAACAACCCCCAAATCAACTTGGGGTATTTCATTTCGTGAAAAACTTGTTTCATTGGCATCATTTCTTCACGTTTAATTGGCGTAAATTCTTCATGAACGAAGAACAAAGTTACAAAGAAAACAACAGCCATCATGGCCCCAACTACATAAAATGAAGTTCGATAACCATATGCCTCGGCTAATACCCCACCAATTAACGGTCCTAATAACGTGCCCACCACGTTCCCTGTTGCCAGAGTTCCCATTGCTTTACCGTTAACTTCCATTGGTGCACTAGCTGCGACAATTGCATTTGCATTATTGATATATCCTGAAAATAGCCCTTGAATTGCACGTAAAACAATCAAACTACCGACCCCTGGAACAAATCCACAGGCAGTAATGGTGATTGTCATTCCTAATGAAGATCTTAAACACATTAATTTTCGGCCGTATTGATCAGCTAATTTACCCCAATAAGGAGAAATAATTGCTTTGGCCAGGAACGTGATTGAAAATGCGACCCCACTTAAAATATTCAATGTCCATGTGTCAAAATGGCCAAGTGATTTCACAAATAATGGCATGAATGGCATCGTCATCGAAAAACCCATCCCGGTCATAAAATTACCAAACCACAGGACATATAAATTATGTTTCCAATTTGATTGCATTCAATCCCTCCCTCGTTTGAAAAATAAAAAGGTCCCCAACTGGGCACCTTTTTATTTCACAAGAATTATCCTTGAACTGCACCTGTAACAGGTGTGGTTTCTTTTTCAGCTTTAGATTCAGTATGTCTTCTCCAGTAAGTTGAAAGAACTGAACCAGAGATATTGTGCCAGATACTAAAAATAGTTGAAGGAATTGCAGCTGCTGGTGCGAAGTAAGCCATCGCTAACGTTGCTCCTAAACTTGAATCTTGCATCCCCACTTCAAAAGTAATTGCCTTACGTTGTGGATCACGTAAACGCATGAGCTTTGAAAAGCCAAATCCTAATGCGTATCCAGATAAATTATGGAGGACAACAACAGGAATTACGATTGCAGTAGCAGTAAACAAGTTAGCATGGTTGGCGGAAATAACAGCGCCAATGATTAACAGAATTGCAACTTGTGAAACTAAAGGTAAAGCCAATGTCACTTTATCAATTTGTTTTTTAAATAAGGTATGAACAACCACCCCTAAAACAAGTTGAATCAACACAATTTCAACGGTACTTAAGAATAGTGACTGTGTTGGAATTGAAACAAACTTGTGTGCGAATAAGACTAATAAACTTGGTAAGGCAATTGGTGCTAATAAGGTTGATAGTGTTTCAATCGAAACATCTAACGCCACATCCTCACCAGCTAAATAGGCCATTACACTTGATGAAGTTCCGGATGGACATGAGCCAACTAAAATTACTCCGGCAGCGATGGCACCATCAAGATGAAAAATCAAAGTGAGTACCCATGCTAATGTTGGCATAATCACATAATGAGCAACTGTTCCTGCAAAAACTGGGACTGGATGTTGCGCAATTCGTTTGAAATCTTCACCAGTTAAAGTAAGATCCATTCCGAACAAGATAATTCCCAATAAATACTTGGTGTTTGGAACTACCCAAGCGCTTGTAACTGGCACAAAGTAATTAAATGCAGCCCATAAAATAACTAAGACTGTAAACCATTTCCCCACAAATTTACCTAAATCTTCGACCTTTTTCATGTGAATTTCGCCTTAATATGTATTGAAAATGAGCGAACTCATTTTCGTGTGTTATTTACTATGTTATATGTGAACGTTTTTTAATCATCAATCAGATTCGAATTCTACTCCTAAAATATCTTGTCTTGATTACATATGATAGCCTGTCACCATTCGTGCATATCAACTCATCTTGGCTGGTGTCCAAGCTGGCTCCCAAACTAAATCAATTTTGACTTCTTTAACCTCCGCCACTTTATTTTCTAATGCCGCTTGGATTAAATTTGCTAGAACATCTGAAATGGGACATCCCATGGTGGTTAGCGTCATTGTGACTGTCACTACCCCGTCCGTCATGCTCAGCCCATAAATCAATCCTAGACTTACTAAGTCTACCCTCAATTCAGGATCGATTACTTTTTCCATTTCGGTTAACATTCGATCTTGTAAATCACTAACTGAATCAGTTGTTTGCGGTTCTTTTGTCATAATCGCACCAACTTTCTTAAAATGTGAACTTTATAAAAATGTTTTTACGGCAAGTTTGGTTGGTTATACACTCTGATTAGCCGAAAACGCGCTCCACCATCCAATCGGCTTGATATAAGTCCTTTAGCTAATTAGCCTAACCCGCTATTTCGCTAAACTTCCTTATTTCGCGCCAATTAACCGGATGAATTATACACTCTGTTTGCGAAACGTGCTCCACCAATCTAACCCTTGCGTTTAATCTCAACTAATTTATGAACTTAGGCCGTTCATTTCATTAGTCTTGTTAATCCTCATGGTCAGCCCAATTGGTGTCGCACTCTCTAGTCTTCTTCCGGTCCAAACAATTCATCAGCACCTAACATGACGCCACCAGTATTGGCAGAAGTCACGAGATATTGATAACGAGCGAGATAACCATAGCGAACTTTTGGCTTAAATGGTTTCAATTCTCCACGGCGTGCGACCATTTCTTCTGGTGTTAAATCAACATTTAATGTGCGATTAGTTAAATCAATTGTGATTGTATCGCCATCATGAATTAAGGAAATTTCACCACCAGATGCAGCTTCGGGTGAAACGTGACCGATACAGATTCCATGGGTAGCTCCGGAGAAACGACCATCAGTAATCAAGGCCACATCACGACCTAATCCACGTCCAATAATATTCGAGGTTGGATTCAACATTTCCGGCATCCCTGGTCCACCTTTAGGTCCTTCATAACGAATAACCACCACGTGACCTTTTTTAACAGATCCATCATCAATTCCGGCAACTGCATCATCATGTGAATCAAAACAAATGGCTTTACCGACAAATTTATGAATATCGTCATCAACCCCAGCAACCTTAATTACTGAGCCATCTTTGGCAACGTTACCGTAAAGAATGGATAATCCACCCTCTTCTGAATATGGATTGTCAGTTTCACGAATAATTTCAGGGTCCTTAGTATGTGCCCCCGCAACGTTTTCACGAATGGTTTTGCCGGTCACCGTAATGCGATCTGGATGTAAAATACCACCCTTATCAATTAACTCATTCATAATTGCTGGAATTCCACCGGCTTCATGAACTTGTTCCATCGTATAAGAAGATGATGGTGCAATTTTAGCCAAATGTGGTGTGCGTTTGGCAATTACATTAATATCTTCTTCACTATATTTAATGCCAGCTTCATGAGCAATGGCGAGACCATGCAGAACAGTATTAGTTGAACCACCCATGGCCATGTCTAATGCAAATGCATCATCGATTGCATCTTTAGTGATGATATCGCGTGGTTTCAAATTATTTTTAACATTTTCCATTACTTGTCGTGCAGCTGCGCGCACTAATTCTTTTCGTTGATCTGAAACGGCAAGTGCTGTCCCGTTATAAGGCAGTGCCATCCCAATCGCTTCCATCAATGAATTCATTGAATTAGCCGTATACATACCAGCACATTAGCCACAACTTGGACAAGCGTTTTGTTCAAGTTCCAGAAAATCATCCTTACTCATTTTGCCATCTTTAAATGCTCCAACCGCTTCGAACACAGTCGATAACGTTGCAGCTTTTCCGTTTGGATCCAGTCCAGCTTTCATTGGTCCACCTGACACAAACGCGGCAGGAACATTGGTCCGTAATGAAGCCATGAGCATTTCTGGAGTAATTTTGTCACAGTTTGGCATATATAAAACACCGTCAAACCAGTGCGCATTAATCACCGTTTCCGCAGCATCGGCAATAATTTCACGACTTGGAAGTGAATAACGCATCCCAATGTGCCCCATTGCAATCCCATCATCAACACCAATCGTATTGAATTCAAATGGAATTCCGCCGGCTTTTCTAATTTCTTCTTTGGCAATATCAACCAATTCTCTTAAATGTACATGTCATGGGACAATTTCTATGTAGGAATTACAAATTGCTATGAAGGGTTTTTTTCATGTCCTCAGGATTTTTAACTTTCCCTGTCGCATATAGAAGACTTCTTCCTGGCGCACGATCAACACCAACCGTAATTTGATCACTGCGCTTTTGCATGTCTTCTCCGGTGACAGAAAAGTTTAACGTGTCGCTCATTAAACCATCTCCTAAATGTTTATATGTGTATTCGAAGCCCAATATGCCTATCTTCGTTCGAATAATTAGAATTATAGCACTTTATTTTAATCAATCAACCACATTTTCTAATCTAATTTTAATCAAATAATTAAAAAAATGGCCTATCCAACTGATGGATAAGTCATTTCACTACTATTTCACAATATTTTTGATAAATTCTTTCATGCCTTCGGGTTTCACAACGATTTGTTGACGAAGCTCAATTTCAAAGAGACTCTTCATTGGTGCTGGCACAGGATCACCGGTCACATCAAATAGTTGACCAACGGCAGCGTAACCTGGTTCGACCACTTCCTTGCCGGTAATGGCTTCGTAGACTGTCTCAGGGAATTTGTATGGGCTAGCAGTTGCTACAATTACCATTGGCGTTGTGTCCGCCGTCCGTTGTTGATATTGATGAGCGACATATGAAGCCACGGCGGTATGTGGATCAATCGTATACTTTGCAGCATCATAAACACGTTTAATTTCTGACTTAATCGCATCTTCAGACGCAAAACCTGCATCGAAGCCTGCATCCAATCGTTGTTTCATCTCATCGGTAATTGTATAACTATCCTGCGTATTTAAGCCATTCATTAATTCAATGACTTTATCCGAGTTACCGTCTGCTACATCAAATAACAATCGTTCTAAGTTGCTAGAAACGATGATATCCATCGAAGGTGAATTTGTTAAATAAAAATCACGTTTCTTATTATAGGTACCAGTTTTGAAGAAATCAGTTAACACATTATTTTGGTTAGATGCACAAATCAACTTCCCGATGGGCAAGCCAATTTTCTTGGCGTAATAACCAGCTAAAATATCTCCAAAATTACCAGTAGGCACTGTAAAATTAACTGGTTCGCCTAACTTGATTACGCCATCACGCACTAATTTACCATAGGTATAAAAATAGTACGCCACTTGTGGTACTAATCGTCCAATATTCATGGAGTTCGCCGATGAAAATTGACTTCCACTGAGTTTCAATTCTTCCCCAAACTTCACATCATTAAAAATGTGCTTTACCTCAGTCTGAGCTTGATCAAAGTTACCATCAATCGCTACGACATCCAAATTTTTGCCTTGTTGCGTCAGCATTTGTTGTAATTGAACTGGACTCACGCCGCCATTTGGATAAAAGACAATCACTTGGGTGCCATCGACATCCCGGAAGCCGTTCATCGAAGCAGTCCCAGTATCACCAGAAGTCGCCGTTAAAATGACAATTTTACGATTCACATCGGTCAATTTAACTGCCCGGACCATCAATTGTGGCAACATTTGTAAGGCAATATCTTTAAAGGCCAACGTAGGCCCATGGAATAATTCCATATAATGACTGCCCGCATGATTCTTCGTGACAGGGACAATCTCTGCGTCATCAAATTGCTGGCCGTATGCTGCTTGAATACTTTCATCAAGTTGTGCATCGGTATAGTCATCAAAAAACAAACTTAAAACTAACTTGGCTGTTTCTTTGTATGTAAGTTTTGCAATGGCTGCCAAATCAATTGTAGGTTTAGGAAACGCAACCGGAACATATAAGCCGCCGTCTGGAGCAAGCCCTTGGATGACTGCTTCTGCGGAATTTAAAGAATTAGAAATTGATCCTCGAGTACTACGATAATCCATCATAAACCTCCGAATTTGTTAATTTATGCAATTATAACCTATCACATACTATTTAGGCTATGTTAAAATGGATGCAATTATGAAAAAAAGATTGTGAGGCGGTTAAAACATGGAAAAAATAAAAATTGGTTTGATTGGTTTGGGAACTGTGGGCTCGGGTGTACTAGAAATGGTTTCCAACAACCAAGCTAAGATTTCAAATATCACCGGTCGGGAATTGGTTATCAAGACCATTGCAGTGCGCAACGTCGCAAAGCACCGCAGTGAAGTATCAGATGACATCATTCTCACCGATAACGTTGACGATATCATCAACGACCCTGAAATCAAAATTGCTGTGGAAGTCATGGGTGGGATTGATCCTGCTAAGGAGATTATCACTAACCTCTTGAATGCCCACAAACATGTCGTCACCGCCAACAAAGACTTAATTGCCTCTCACGGGGATGAACTTGCCAGAATTGCTCGCAAAAATAACGCTGATTTAGTTTATGAGGCCAGTGTTGCTGGTGGAATTCCAATTTTACGGACCATCGTTAATAGCTTTGCAGCTGATGAAATTTTAGAAGTTAAGGGGATTGTTAACGGAACAACCAACTACATCCTAACTCAAATGCAACAAAAAAAGTGGAGCTATGAAGATGCTTTGAAAAAAGCCCAAGAACTTGGCTTCGCTGAATCTGATCCAACCAATGATGTTGCTGGTATTGATGCAACTTACAAAATGATTATTTTGAGCCAATTTTCATTTGGTTCACACCTAGCATTGGATGATATCAATATTGAGGGTATCCAAAATATCAAACTAGAAGACGTGGCCCAAGCTGCTGATTTTGGTTATACCATTAAGTTATTAGGGATTGCTAAGCGCGTTGGCGAAGGTGTTTTTGCTGAAGTTGCACCTGTCTTAGTGCCTTCAGACCATCCTCTAGCCACAATTCACAATGAAAATAACGCTGTTATGGTGACCGGCCAAGCTGTCGGTGAAACCTTATTCTACGGTCCCGGTGCTGGTGGTTTACCAACTGCAAACAGTGTCCTCAGTGATATTGTCTCAGTCACCAAAAATATTGCCTTAGGAACCACGGGTAATACTTTCAATAACTATCAACACGAAAGCGAACCAATTGATAAGGGTGATGTCATTTATCCATATTACCTTTCGCTTCAAATGCTTGATGTGCCTGGTCAAATTTTGAAGGTCACTAAATTAATGATGGAAATTGGTGCCAGTTTCAGTCAAATCGTGCAGACCAAAGCCAACGATACTGATGCCCGCGTGATTTTCATCACCCATGCGATGTCAAAGAAACAGTTAGCCACTTTGAAGGCCGAAATTGATAAATTTGACACCATTGAACTCCGCGCCGCATATAAAGTTTTAGGCGAATAAAAACGTGAAATTAAATCACCATTAAGTCGGTTCTTCAATGAACCGGCTTTTGTGCTGAAAAAATGAAAAGAGGAAATTACTGTGAAAATCAAAGTCCCTGCAACTAGTGCTAATCTTGGTCCTGGATTTGATTCAATTGGTATCGCAGTTTCATTATATTTAACCATCGAAGTCATCGGTACAGCTGAAAAATGGCACGTCTTCCACGATTTAGGTCATGGATTATCTAACAGTAAATCTAATCTAGTCGTTTCCACTGCCTTAAAAATTGCTCCCAATTTAACCCCACATGAATTAAAAATGACTTCCGACATTCCGGTCACACGTGGGTTAGGTAGTAGCTCGTCCGCCATTGTTGCTGGTATTGAGCTAGCCAATCAATTAGCTGGGCTCAACTTAACAGATCAACAAAAGATTGATTATGCCGCTGAAATGGAAGGCCATCCCGACAACGTGGCTCCGGCAATCTATGGTGATTTAGTGATTGGTTCCAGTGTGAATGATAAATTTATCGCGATTCAGGCACCGTTCCCAGACTTATCGCTAGTCGCTTATGTTCCTGCTTACGAATTAAAGACTAGCGATAGTCGCGGTGTGCTACCAAATAACATTGCCTTTGCGAATGCGACCCACGCTAGTGCCATTGGCAATACCTTCGTCGCTTCGATTTTCACGAAAAAATATCAAGAACTTGGTAAACTAATTGAAGCTGATATGTTTCACGAACCTTACCGGCAAAAATTAGTCCCTGAATTCTTACCAATTCGTAAAATTGCCCATGAAGTCGGTGCGTTAGCAACATATTTGAGTGGTGCTGGCCCAACCGTCATGACAATCATTGATGCAGACAAAATTCCTCAACTCCAAGAATCGTTATTGGCAGCTGGCTTTAATGACGACGTAATTCCTTTAAAAATTGATAAAAATGGCGTAACCGTCGAAAAATAAATTGAAACAATTTCATCAAATCAAGAATCAAGTTGACTAAATTCACTTGATTCTTTTTAATTTTCTTTTGTTTTATCATCTGAACTATTAATATAATTATGCAATGAACTACCATAACATAAAAGTTTCGTTTTTCGCTGCCTGCATAGGTATTACCTAATTGTTATCTTTTCACTTTTTGTACCGTTTAAGGTATACTTCAATTGAAGTAGGGTATGAACTATGAGGTATTTGATATGGAATTATATTTACTAAATAAGGATGACGCTTGTAATTTTGAGGTACTAGACTATATCCTCCACCAGGGCAACTTAAAGGCCACTAAAGTAGATTTAATGGAAACCTTTAAGTTAAGTACCTACAAAATGGACAAAGCCATTAACTCCCTGAACGCTGACTTAATGGAAATTGCTACTTCAGATGTGGTAGTTGAAATTAAGGAAATTAGTCGTGGTGTTTTCCAAAGAATTCACCTAGACAATAAGGCCATTCATGACTTAGGTGCGTTTTACTTGCGTCAATCTGCCATTTATTTGGCATTTGAATATCGTTTTATTTTTCAATATTTATCCACTAAGGTCAGTTATTTGTCTCGGCTTTTTTTAAGTAACTCTCCTTTTTATGAGGCTGAGGAAAAATTGGATCAGCTCCTCAATGAACATGAATTTTTCGTCTCGTTAAACAAAAAAAGTGACGAATTTGCCATTCGCCAGCATTTATTTCAAATCTATTTTGAATCTTTTCCAAATGCGAGCCAATACAAAGGTCTAAATTCCATCACTTCAGAAGTCATATCAGATCTCGATATGAAATTTCAATTTAATTTATCACATACTAGATTTTCCAAGCTAAAGTCATTCCTTACGGTTTGGTTATTACGCCTACAATCTCGCCAATTCATTGATTCATCAGAATTAGACACAGCTTACCTAAATAATTACACGGATAAATTAGCTGGTGCAGTTAAATTGATTGAAGAGCACCTAACCTTCCCACTGCCAGACGCGGAAATCAAATACTTATATTTATTTTTAATTACCGATGACTACTTAGAATTGGATGACACTTTTAAAGAGGAATTCCCTCACGAATATCAAATGTCCAATGACTTAATCCAACGGGTCTATGAAAGCCAAACAACTGCTGGATATGCTCACATCAATAAGCAAGCACTCTTGGTTAATTTAACCCGAGTAAACATTGCGATTTCATATTTTTATGTTGAAACATCCACTTTTATTGATCAGCCACAAATTGATATGTTCGAAAAAGATAATCCGTTATTTAGTCGTGTTGTCCATGAGTATATTGATAGTTTACGAACTGACGATGTGACAATTTCAAAAAAGTTTGAAACCAATCTATATCTTAGCTATATTTTTGTCTTAATTAATTTAATCCCCATGAAAATTATGGTGACTCCAATTTACATTTACGTTGATTTTTCTTTAGGTAAATTGTACACGAAATACATTGTTGAACAATTAAATAACAATTTTAGAAACACAAATATTCAGGTCCAAGAAACCATGGATGAAAATACGAATATCTATTTGTCGGATTTACCTTCAGAATTGATTCAAATTCCACAAATTTTGTGGGGTACACCTCCTGCACCAGCAGACTGGGGTAATCTAGTCGAAGAAATCACCAAGATTAAAGCCATTAAAGATGAAAAATATAGTAATGCATAAAAAAGGGTCTATCATTTTGGGGAAAATGATAGGCCCTTTAAATTTAACCCGCTTTAATTTTGAGGAAAATCAATTCACTTGCTTTGCGTGCATCGACTGCTTCGTCAAAATCGTAGAAATCTTGTAGTAATACGTACTTGCCATCTACCATCAACCCCGCAGTCCATTTATTCTTACTCTCATCAAACGATACACCAACCACCCCTGATTTATTCTTCTTCCCTTGGGCCTAGAATAAAAAGTGTACAAGTTAAATAGAGACTCTGATTTAGTATAATTAAGGAAGTAAATTGGAGGATC
>NZ_BJEB01000015.1 GCF_005405445.1 Paucilactobacillus nenjiangensis | reverse complement strand
TAGTTAAAGGGACTTTGGAGTGTTTTTCCAAAGTCCCTTTATTTTTTATAGTCTGGAATTAGTTTTTTCCCAGCCACATTTTTTACATAATTTTAATTTTCTATATTTAATCCTGCTTTGCTTAATAATTCAGTCACAAATGTGTGGGCTTTAATCATTAAATCAACAGCATTATCATTTTTTTCTGACCACATTTCAACTGTTAAAGTGCCGCTATATCCAATTCGCTTGAGCGTTTTAAAGAGCCCGAAGAATTCGACATCTCCCTCACCAAAAGGTACATTTTTAAATTTACCTGGTGAGGTACTTGTAACCGATAAAGTATCTTTGACATGAACAGATACAATATTTTCAAGCCCCTCAGCTAAGTCTAAGCTTGGAATATTTTCAGGCCAAGCTGATATATTTCCTAAGTCCGGGTAGGCTTGCAACCATGGTGATGAAATCTCTTGTTTTATTTCTCGAATTTTAGCAATTGAGTTAATGAACTTGTCATCCATTGTCTCTATCGCTATCATGACTTGATTCTCAGATGCAAAATTTACAACTCTGCGTAGGTTTTCAATGAAGTTTTCGCGCGTTAACAACGATTTAGCAGCATAATATTCGTCATAACCAGCAATTTGAATGTTTCGTATACCTAAATCTTTTGCCAAAATTATGGCTTTTTGGCAAATTTCATAAGACTTATCATATATTTCAGCGTTTGCAGAACCTAGTGGGAACTTTCTTAATGCAGAAAGCATCATAGTATCAATTGGTACTCCTGTATTAATGACATCTTCAACTAGGCTTAAACGTTGCCCTTTTGTCCAATCTAGCCTGGATATTCTGTCTTCAGTTTCATCAATTGACAATTCAATAAATGAATATCCACAAGATTTTGCACAATTTAACTTGTCAAACCAACTTAGTTCAAATGGCAAAGATTTTTCATTTACACCAATTTTAACCATAATAATTACCAGTATTTCTTTATTTCTTCTTGAAAGGCCTCAGCAGCAGCTTTTGGATTATCTTGTCCCGTAATGGCTCTGCCGGCGATGAATGTATACACCGGAACACCCTCGAATAACTTAATTGTGTCTACATTTAATCCACCAGTAACTGAAACCTTAAAGCCAAGCTCAATAAATCCTTTAACAATGTCCAAGTCTTTTTTACCCCAAACTTCTCCAGCTAATAAAGCATCTCGACTCTGATGATAAATAACTTGTTCAATCCCAATTTTTTTCCATTCTTTTGCCAAGTCCCAATTCCATGCACTATATAGTTCAACTTGAATTCCACTCAAAACTGATAAGGCTGATTTCATCGTTGGAATTGTCGCTGAATCAATGACTGTCATTAAATCAGCTCCAGCATCTTTTGAATTTTGCGCGACAGTCGATCCTGCATCAGCACATTTTGTATCTGAAGCAATAATTTTATCAGGAAACATTTCTCTCATCACACTTATGGCTTGCTGGCCTGCTTGTAATTCCAGAATAGTACCAACCTCCACAATATCAACTACTGGTCCGGCTAAATGCGCAATTCTTGCAGCATCAGCTAAAGTATTTTGATCTAGGGCAATTTGTAAATTAGGTTTTGTCATCTTCTTAACCTCACTTTTTAAATTTTTCTTCAAAGTTTGTTTCTTCTTGAATTCGTTTAGTAATTTCAGGTTCACTCATAACATTCTTAACTCCAACAACTTTAACTCCTTTTGCTTCTGCATCAGCAAACATTTCTGTAAAGTTTAAAGGTGTAAAGACAGCATCGTACTGGGCAGCTGTAGACTTGCCTTCCGAGATACTAGTATGATTAATTTCAGTAATTGGGATACCCAGTTTTTTCATTGATTTTTGAACACTTTTCATCATCATTAAGCTTGTTCCTGATCCATTTGCACAAGACACTAGTATTTTCATAATAATAAGCTCCTATCTTTCATTTCTATATTTAGCAATTTGTAAAATAATTATTTATTTTTTTTAGCTTCTTTATAGGCATCATAATCTTCAACCATCAAGAAATAGTTTTTCGGATCTTTTCGATATTGAATTTGTGGAATAATTATCAAAATCAGTGCCACAACTGCAATACCAAAGTATCCTAGGTACTTCAGGATGACCGTAAATGCTGGCCAAAGTGTGTCCCAATCGAACATGCCAAGGTATCCTCCGAATTTAGACATTCCAATCCAAGTAGAAATAAGTGCTGCTCCACAAACTTGAATTATTCCAGAGAAGAAAGGTAATATCATTGCTGCCTTTGCACCAGATCTATTGTTGGCAATAACTCCAAAGACCGCATTATCAAAGAATAGAGGAATAAATCCTGCAATAATAATCGTTGGAGAATGGAACAATATTAGAGCACCAATTGCCAAAAATTGTCCTAAAGCTCCAAATAAGAAACCAATTGTGACAGCATTTTGTTCACCAAACGCAAATGTTGCTGCAACATCAATACCAGGTACCGAATTTGGAAGAATAGTATCACTAATTCCAGTGAAACTCTCAGTAAGTTCCCCAACGAAGGTACGTACTCCTAATTGTAGGATTGCCAAATTAACAGCGAACCCTAATGAAGTTGTAAGAATATAGAAAAAGAAACTGGCTTTAGGTGCTAATCCCGATACTCCATCAGACGATGCGTAAACTCCGCTGAAATAGCTTTTACCCAAAACTAACATGATAATTCCAAAGAACATGAACATTAAGATTGCGGTTGCCACCATGTTTTCGTTAAAAATTTTTAAAAAGCCGGGGAGTTCAACATCTTCAAGCCGTTTGGCCTTCTTTTTTCCTTCGCCCTCGTTTTTGCTTTTAAATTTATCAGAAATCCACGCAACTAACGCAATACCAAACATTTGTTGGTGCGCAACGGCAAAACCCCCACCGTCAGTCAATTGTTGTACTGGTTTGATTGTTAAATTTGATCCTACCGCCCAATACAATCCTAGTAAAACGCCCATAACTAGCAAGACTTCAATGCGATTTAAACTTGGAATAGCAAATAATAAAATCCAAAATCCCGTTGCTGCTTGCTGAACTTGTACATTACCAGTTGTAAATACCGCGCGCATTTTTGTGTATTTTGAAAACCGCACTAACAAAATATTAAATACAAATGCAATAAGCAATAAAATCATTACATCTCCGAATGATCGTCCAAATGTCTTCATAACACCATCTGTCACGGCATTTTGCCCAAAATACGGATCAATAACTGTTGCCGTTAAATGGAATCTATCCTTAAGTCCAGTCAAAATTGGTCTAAAACTGTTAACCAATCCATTTGACCCAACCATTAAAATCATGTAACCGACTGTCGCTTTTAAAAATCCTGCCAAGCATTCATAAATTGGCTTTTTTTCTAATAAGTATCCAATTAATACAATAAATCCAATCATGTATGCAGGTTGGGTCAATATATTACTAGCAAAGTAACTCCAAACCGCAAATATTCCATCCAGTACAGTTTTCATTTTGCAACACCTCACATTTCATTAACTTCCAGCAGTTTCAAAGTCCCTCATAACATGTTCATAATCTTCCATCGTTTCTATACCCGACAGTGCCTCAATCATTCCTTCTGTCAGCAATAATTCCATTAAATCTTGAATATTCTTTAAATGTTGTTCTTCATCCTTTGCAGCCAGTGTAAAAAATAATTTCCCTTGTTTTTCCGGATTATCTTTTTCAAACGAAACAGGTTCCTCGAATTTTGAAAAGCTTATGCCAGTATCAAGAACGCCAGGTCCAGTTGCAAGAGCATGTGGCATCACAACTCCCGGCACAATAACGATGTACGCTCCATTTGTCTCAACATTATTAATTATTTCGTTAACGTATTCTTCAGTGATAATATCCTTACTAACCAAATTTTCACTTGAAATCTTTAAAGAGTCTCGCCAATCTTTCGGTTGATTTTTGTAGATTCTAATCAAGTCATTATCATAAAAATAATTCAACATGCTCAATTTTTACACCTTCATTTCATTTTAAATTTACATTTTTCTACAAGAAGGATGTAAACGGAACATCGTTCTCATGTGTAAATACATCCTTGAAACCTCGATTATAATGGAATTGAATTTTTTCCTTATCTTGTGGATACGTGTAACTTCCACCAACTTTCCAAACAAAGGGATGAAACTTGTAATCTAGAGTATCTTTTTTCATCTGCCACAATTTCACAATTTCTTGCGGATCTGCATCAAAATTTGACCAAATATCATAATGTACAGGAATAACAACATTTGTTTTTAAATCTTCAGCAGATCGTAGAACATCAATTGATGTTACTTTATCTGTAATACCTCTGGGATTCTCACCATAGTTGATTATTTCTACATCGACCTTATTTTCATTACCATGCTTTGCAAACATATTTGACATATGTGAATCCGCTGCATGGTACAAATTACCACCCGAAGTCTTGAACAAATAATTGACGGCTATTTCGTTCATATCCTGTGGTAAATGACCAGCAATCTTTTCTTCTTTTGAAACAGTGAGTAATGCAGTGCGGTCAAATGCTTCTAATGCTTTGATTGTAACTGACTTAACTTTAACTTCATCACCAGGATGAACTACGATGGTTCTGTCTTCAGGAACACCCCAGCCTTTCCAAATATCTACTACTGCTTGTGGACCTATAAACTTAGTGTCAGGACCACTATTTTGCAAAACCGCAGCAGCAGTATTAATGTCCAAATGATCGGAATGGATATGTGTAACTAGCAAAGCATCAACGTTTTTGACTGCGTAAGGGTCTATGACAAATGGTTGGAGCCGTAAGTTAGGTTGCATCTCCCGCACGCCACTCATTCTCATCATTTGATGTCCATCTTTCATGAGTCCATTCCCATGAGTTTGCTTGCCAGTTCCGTTCCATAAGTCAACTAAAATATTGGTATCCTCATGTGTTTTAAGCCAAACACCATTATTTGCTAACCACCACATTCTAAAATTGCTTTCAGGCACAACAGACTTTTCAATTTCTTCATTTAACCAAGTACCCCATTCTGGAAATGTATTCTGAATCCAATTTTCTCTTGTTGCCTCTTGAATATTTTTAGGTTTAGTCATAATTCAATTACCGTCCTATTTAATTATTCCAATAAACTGTATGCGCTTACATGTCTTGGTATAGATAAATAATATGCCCACCTATAATAAAAAAACAGTACCATTATCCCCCTTAGTTAACCGTTTCATGAGACTGTAAATGAAAATGGTTACATTGTATAATATACATGGGGTTTCATATCAGCAAAGGGGAGTTTTAAATGCAGTCTTCGAATTTAAATTATTCAAAATTTATAAAATATGTTTCTTCACACACAACTTTGCCACCTGTTGAAACTATTTCACATGAATTGAATTTACCAAAACGATCTATCTATTCTTTGTTACAACAAGCGAATAATGAGCTTCGTATAGTACATCAAAATTTTTTATTTCCTAATGAAAAAATTGAAAACGCACAGATAACTTTACTTACAACCAAATTAGTAGATTATGAAAATGACAATTATATTGTGTCTGCAGAACGACAATTATTGATGGATGTCCTAATTACATTGCCTTCACAAAAATGGACCTTAGCCAAATTCCAAGATTTATTTGGCATGTCAAGGAACACAATTTTGCGTGATATATCCGAGTTAAAAAAAAGAAACCAATTTAAACCAATCTTCTCAAAAAAAATTGGTTTTGAATTTCATGAGCCACTGTATAAACGTTTGGTTCACTTATATGACAATCTAAATTTACTACAATATAATTCAAAGCTACTTGAATGCTTCTTCACTGCTCAAAAAGTTAAGTTCTCTGAATCTCAATTTTTTTCAGTCAGCAATAAGCTAAGAGATATTTATAATAATTACTTATCCAAACAAATTTCAACTTATGATGCAATTGCACTTACATTATTTGGTATTTCATCCGCACTTTTCGATGCATATTTCACCGACGAAAAAGATAAACTTTTCCCTGCAAAAGATGCTGCAAAATTTATGATTAGGAAAGAATATATCGTAATCGAAAAGTTCTCACAAATATTAGCTAGCAATTTAAATGCAACGGTTTCGATGGAAGCAAAATTATTTTTAACACTTCAATTATTAAGCGTGGCAAAGGAAAGCGATGCACACTTTAATGCTGATGATTTTCAAGATTTATTAATATTAAGTCAGAAAATCACTACAACGGTTTTAGAATTATCAAAAATCTCAGCAACTGAAAATGAGATTGAAAATTTAATCAAAGAAATACAAACCCAATTTAAGCCCTTTTGGTATGCTGTAAACTATAAATCTATATCAAATTACAACTATTTATATAAAGATAGCGAATTCGAAGGCTATGTTACAAAATCATTGGATAACCTTGATGTACTTCCTCTGTTTAGTCATTTATTCCCATTCGGATTACTTCCAGAACAGATTACAATTCTGTCAATGATTTTTTATAATTTTGCTCAGCAAATAAAACCAATTTCTTCAGTCCGAATATTATTACTTTCCTCACTACCAATTTACAGTCAAAATTTAATCTCAACTATTTTACGTCAAAATCCTATTCCGATTACATTAAGCACTAAAAATATCCAAGGCAAAAGTGAGTATGCCCCCAACCCCCATGAGCGTAAATTTACAAATTTTGATTTGATTATTACAGAATCCGCTGGGGTAAATGCTTCAAAGCCAATTTTTTTAATAAATCAAATTTTGAACGATTCAGAATTTGATCGTTTAAAAGATGTTGTTTATCACCTTTATTATGAAATTATCGACACTGAAAAATAATCTGCATTTAAAAAACACATTTGCTAAAATTGGCAAATGTGTTTAATTATTTTCGATTAGTATTTTGCGTGATCTTTTGACTTAGCGTTATCTTGACCATAGTATGCGTTAGCACCATGCTTACGATAATAATGCTTGTCTAAGAGATATTGTGGTACATGGTTGTCTGAATATGGATTTAGCATCAATGTATGGTAGTTCATTTCAGCAACAACTTCCAACACTTTAGCGTTATGAACTGCGTCAGCGGCGTCTTTACCCCAAGTAAATGGACCATGTTGGCTAACGAGAACTGCAGGGACAGCATCTGGATCAATTCCGCGTTCTTTAAAAGTCCGAACAATTACTTCACCAGTATTTAGTTCGTATTCGCCTTCAATTTCATCCTGTGTCAAAGCATCAGCGGCTGGAACATCCCCGTAGAAAGTATCGGCATGTGTTGTACCAAATGCTTGTACATCTTTTTTAGCTTGTGCAAATGAAACTGCCCAAGGTGAATGTGTATGAACAACTCCACCAATATTAGGAAAATGATTATACAAATACATGTGAGTTGGTGTATCACTTGATGGGTTCATGTCACCTTCGACAACTTCACCCTTTAGGTTAACAACGACCATATCTTCAGGACGTAATTTGTCGTAATCAACACCAGAAGGCTTGATGACGAATAGACCAGATTCACGATCAATCTGAGAAACGTTACCCCAGGTAAATGTAACTAAGTCCAGTTTAGGTAATAACATATTTGCGTCATAAACTTTTTGCTTTAAATCTTCAAGCATACTAATCCCTCCAGATTAATTTTTCAAAATATCGAGCACTGGTTCTTGAGTAATACCAACTTCATCAAATAAATTATCAAAAAAGTGTTTTGCTTCTTTAACCTGCTCAATTGAATCAACTTCTGATCCACACCACATTTCGATTGTGAATCCTCCAGAATATCCTAACCTGTTTAACGTTCTAAGGCAACCTTCAAAATCTACCGTTCCTGCACCAAAGGGAACGTTTTTAAATTGTCCTTTTGAAGTGGCGGTGACTGGAAGTGTATCTTTCAAATGCACTGCGGCTATATTATCAATATTATTTTCAAGTTCCTTAGCAACATCATTTTCAGGCCAAGCAGTTAAATTACCAAGATCCGGATAGCTTTGCAGCCATGGGCTTCTAACTTGAGTTTTATAATGTGCAATTTCAGAAAGAGAATTTATAAACGAATCATCCATCGTCTCAATTGAAAGCATCACGCCTTTTTCCTCGGCCATATGCACACATTTCTCTAAATTTTCTACATATAGTTCTCTTGAGTTGACAGACTTGTCTTCGTAAAATACATCATAACCTGCCATTTGGATATTTCTGATACCCAAATCAATTGCCAAATCCACAGCCTTTTGCATCATCTCTAAAGACTTATTTCGAATATTTTCATCTTTCGATCCTAATGGAAATCTTCTATGGCCTGATAGCATCATAGTATTAATTCTAACGCCTGTTTCCCACATGTCATTTCTAAAACTCTCTCTTTGCTCACGGGTCCATTCAAGCCTAGCCAATTTTTCATCACTTTCATCAATTGAAAATTCTAAAAAATTAAACTTTAATTCTTTAACCAGCTCAAACGTTTCACGCCAGCTCAATGTGTTTGGTAAGGCTTTTTCGTAAATACCTAATGAATTCATTCTTGCTCAAGTCCTTCCTGCATTGTTTTTAAATCTCGCCACGAATTATCCAAACTATTCAATAATTTTAGATACATTTGATACTTTTGGTCGTAAATTGCAGACTGTTTTGAATTAGGCAATGTCTCAGAACGCAAATGAACCATTTTTTTAATTGCAGTCTCAATATTGGGATAAACACTGCTCCCAACCGCTGAGCCAATTGCACCACCTAAACCACCAATTTCGGTAGCTTCAACAAGTTGTATCGGAATATTCAATATATCAGAGAACATTTGTACCCAAGCTTTAGAATTGGTTCCCCCACCGGAAAGTCTAATGGCCTTTGGCTTGTGATCTAAAACTTTTACAAGTTGTTCAATATGATATCTGTGTGCGAAAACTATTCCTTCGTATACCGCTCGAACCATAGCCGACTTAGTTGTACTGCTTTGAATTCCAATGTACGCTCCTTCTGCATCTGGATTCACATTTGATCCATATAAAAAAGGAAAAAAGATTACTCTTGAGAATTTAGCATCTGTATGATTCAAAAAATCTTCTAAAATATCATAAATACTTTTGTGATTTTCGTTTGCATTTTTTATTTCTTCGGACATTAAACTTTGCAATGTCATTTCAAGATTTCCTGCCGATGTTGCGCTTGATGCCTCGACTAAATTTGCACCCGTTGGATAAATAGAATTCATCAACCCAGAATCTTTGTTTGCACTTTTATTCGACGCAAACACGTTGATATTCCATGTTCCTACTATGACACTAAAGTAATCTTCATTTAATACTCCAGTTCCAACTGAGCAAGCGTCAATATCAAACATTCCTCCAAAGACCGGTATTCCAGCCTTTAAGCCAGTCTGTGAAGCGGCTTCGACTGAAACGTACCCACATAATTCGTCGTACTTTTTTAATGGAGGCATTTTGTCATACATTTCAGTAATCCCAAAGAATTCAAATAATTTTAAATCATACTTCTGAGTTTCCAAGTTTAATATATTATTTCCGGACGCATCTCCAAATTCCTGGAATATGTCACCAATCAGCTTTGTCCTCACGAAATCCTTCGCTGAAAGCACATAGCCAATATTTGAATACACATCCGGTTTATTATTTTTCATCCAATTTAATAAAACTGGAGATTGACTTGGCAAAACATGCTGACGACTTATCGAAAATATTTTGTCTACATTATTTTCAAAGCCAGTAGCCAAATCAACAGCTCTGGAATCAGTTGACAGTATCCCATTAGCAAATATTTGTTTATTTTTATCTAACATATATAGGCCTTTACCATGGCCAACACATGAAATACCAGCGATTTGTTCCGGGTTAATATCAGCATTACTGATTGCTTTTTTTATAGCATCACAAATGGAGTCCCATAAATCATGTAAATTTATTTCATGAAAACCTGAAGTTTCTTCAATTCGCATTGTAGGAAATGCAAACACTCCAAGTTGTCTTCCATTCTCATCAAATACTATTGCTTTGGTATTTGTACCACCATTATCAATAGTTAAAAAATACTTATCCATAAATTTTCACCTATTATATTGCCTATTCAGAGTCGATAATCTTATACACAGCTACTTCATCTGATTCACGGTTGGCAGAAAATATATACTGTATTCCATCTTTTTCATACACAGTTGCATTACTTGGACCAACTTGGTTGTCTACTAATTGGATATTAATTTTATTGTCTTCAAAATTAATTAACTCAAGATCTTGTTTCCCCTCACGATAGCCAAAAACAAAATATTGCTTTGATCCGATTTTTCCTCCCCAAATGGCATGTCCAAATGGAGTTTCTTGTTCACTTTTATAAAGTGTATTGAAATTTGAATCGTATATTCTCGTGTATGGACCATGAAATCCTTCAATAGTTAGATATTCGTCCTTACCATCACCATTTATATCTGCGGTGGCAATGTCGCTAGTTTCCACTGCGACCAGCTGTGTAAGCTTCCAATCAGATTCTTTTGTTGGATAATCTACTCGATAAACTCCTCCAACACCTGTGATTAAAGAATAATTACCCATATTTTTGTAACCATGATTTTTTGTTAAAGTAAAATCTAAATCTCTAAGATTATCAACCTCTTCAGATTCATCATTGTAATCTCCGACCCATACCTTACCTGGATTCGTCCAATCATCTACATTTTTCTTTGAGTTAGCAATGGAACAACCAATAAACCATAATCCTTGTTCATGTTGAATCAAATCAAAACGGTGTACATAAGGAAAATCACCAACAATGGATTGATCCCAGTCTGTTCCATTAAACGTTTCTTTCACTATTCGACAATTTTTTGAATTAAAGCCTGGATAAAATTTTTGCGTTGCCAAAAAGTTTAACGTACCAGGAATTTGAATCATCGTCATCGTTCCACCAACATCATTCCAAACGCTAATTTTCTTAAAATTATCATTTAAATCATATGCGAAACATGGTTCCTCTTCTTCAGATGCCACTACTAGAAAATCGTGATCATTATTTTCCAGCCGCATAATTGCGTAACAATGATCCAATTGATCTGAAAATATTTTTGCAGTATTCATTTTGACTACCTTTCATTTTAAAAATTTTTCGATGTTAACCGCTTAACCAAACTAGCAAAAAAATATGAACCTGTCATTCATATTCTGCACCGAATAAGTCGGGTAAAGCATTGTAAAACTTATTTAAAATTTGTTAACCGCTTAACTATACAGTAATTGTATTCGTTTTCTCTTTAAAAGTCAATAAAACACTATAACTATCTAATTAAAATGACTCCCTTAATTCCATTCTTGTTGGTACCACAATCCTTTGTGGTAATTTTGGAGTTTTATTTTCGTCAACAAGCTTATTTATCAATGTTTTTACAGCAGTAACTCCCATTTCAAATGAATCTTGATGAACGCAACTAATACCTGGAGTCATTATTTCCATCCAATCGAGATCTTCGTATGAACCAATACCATAATCATCTGGATATTTTTTCCCTAATGCTCTCATTGCTTGAATCAGACTTATCAATACTTTCCCATTCATTGAAAAAAAGCCGACTTTTTTATGTTCGTTCTCATTGATAATTTTACTTAAAATTGACTTAAGTTGATCAATATTGCTTTTATGATTGTCAATTTCTATACAGTGAGAATCATTTTTATACTGTGTAGCTTCTAAAAAGCCTTGATAACGAATTAGTCTAGTACTAACTTGTTCAATTGGCCAAGTAATAAAATACATTTCTTCATAACCATTTTTTAACATCGTCGAGACAAATTTATTCACCGCATTAAAATTATCAGTCACAACGGTATCAATCTGTATGCTCAATGCCTCCCTATCCAGCATTACTGCATCGTTATTGCTTAATGTTTTAAAAATAGGACTCTGAGCATCAACAGGATCAATTATTAGGCCAGATACATTTTGTCGTTTTAACTTATTTATATTTTCTATTTCTTGTGCAGAGTCAGAATTTGAATTAGTGAATATAACTGTGTATCCTAACAATCCACATGCATCATAAATTCCCGAAAGGACGGTCGAAGTAAACGGATTTGTGATGTCAGCGACAGATACGCCAATTGTCTTTGCATCATTTGTTGCCAAATCGTGAGCAATTGAACTGGGGATATAATTAGTTTCTTGTATCATTTGTTCAATTTTATTTCTCGTTTTACTCGACATTTTTGAGTAGTTCCCATTTAAATAGTTAGAAACGGTTGCAGTCGACACGTTTACCATTTGTGCAATATCTTTGATTGTTAATTTTTCCAAAAAAAGTTCCTCCGACCTTATTAGTCTGAAATATTACGACCATTTGATGACTAACTATTTCTTAATGTAAATTTGTCAATAACGTTTGTAATACCCTGTATGTTTAATTTGTCTCTTAAGAATTAACTTTAACATAAACTCTATCATGAATTATTGTCAATGCAAAATAATCCATTTTCGTGAAAAAAATAAAGTATTGATTTCAAAATATCAATACTTTACTTTTAAATTACAAAACTTTTAAATTACAAATATTTTTCAACGTTGTTAACCATGTTAGTTGCTTTCCCATCGTTCAGTACAGAAATAATATTATTTGCGGCTTCAGCTGCAATATCTATTCTTGCTTCAAGCGTTCCAGTACCAGCATGTGGTGACAAAATAACATTATCTAGTTGACGCAATGCTTCTGGAACATCTGGTTCAGTTTCAAAAACATCTAAACCTGCTCCAGCAATATCGTGATTTTCAAGAGCTTCTACTAAATCACTTTGGTTTATCAGTACGCCACGAGCAGCATTTACAATATAGGCGGTATTTTTCATCTCGCTAAATACTTTAGCATTAAAGATACCTTGAGTTGAAGGTAGTGCAGGTGCATGCAATGTGATAACGTCTGAATTTTTTACAAGTTCTTCGAATTCAACATACTTTACATCCAATTCCTTCTCAAGCTTTTCTGATAGTCGATAAGCATCATTATAAATCACACTCATTCCCAAAGCTTGAGCAAATTTACCAACTGTACTTCCTATACGTCCCATACCAAAAATTCCTAAAGTTTTTCCTTGAAGACTCATACCCATATATCTTTGTTCACTCACGTCAACCCAATTTCCAGAACGAACAATCGCGTCATACTCATGTAAATGCCGTACAGTTGCCAATAATAATGCAATTGTCATCTCGGCGGTTGGAACTCGAACGCCTTGTGGTGCATTTGCAACAACAATTCCTTTTTCCTTAGCATATTCTATATCAACATGATCGAATCCAACAGCATTTACTGCGATAACTTTTAAATTTGTGGCAGCTTCGATTAATTCTCTATCACCCTTTGTACCCATTAAAAGTAATCCTTCATACTCACTAATATGCTGTAAAATCCATTCACGCGAGTATGGTTCACCATTGGTATACGTAACATCGCAAACTTCTTCAATTTTTTCGAGGCCCTGTTCTGGAATAATTCCCGTGACTAAAACTTTTTTCTTTGCCATAAATTAATTTCCCTTTCTGATTAACCTAGCGTTGGATAGGTTAGCTTTGCACATACTAATCGATTGCAACTTTTACAACAACTTTGCGATTATGTCCAACCTTGCCATCAACAACACCATGTGCAGCATGTAGATCTGCAGGATAGAAGGTTGCATAATGTCGATCTGTTAATAATGCTTTACCATGTTGCGTACGTGGGTGCCCAAAAAATTGAATCTCAACCTCAGGATCATATTCACTAACAGCATCGGCAGTCCCTTCATCAGCCCAACGGACCCATTCTGCACCTTTAATCATATAGTGAATATCAACATGTTCACGATGTGTCTCATAATTCATCGTATCGTATTGACGGCTATCATAACTCTGAAATCTTAACTCTACACCTTCGGCAATAACTTTGTTTCCAATGGGTTCTGCAAGTAATTCATCTGTTGATTTAGAATCTAGCCAATCTAATGCAGTTTGAATTCGTGCTTGTACCTTTTCATTGTTTGTGTGACTCTTGCTTAATCCAAATTCCATAATTAATTTCTCCTTTTTTGTTTTACTCTTCAATTGCTGCGGCAGGTGCTGCAGCATACTTATCTGCATCCGATTCTCTTACAAACAGTAGTGCAACCACTGCAATCAGTGGAAATACCGAAATAATCAAGTATGCAGACACATAACTACCAGTGGCAGCTAAGATTTGCCCTAACAAGACTGGTGCTAAGAACGAACCTGATTGGTTAAATGCATTTATGAACCCCGAAACTGTTCCTCTTTGATCAGCAGGTGCTACTTCCACTGAAAGATTGTTGGTAATAGTACTAAACATAAATGCGCCAACACCCATTGCACCTGTCCAGAAATACAGCATAAATAAGTTCCCATGTGGGGTTAGTGCAAAGCCAATAATTGTTGGAGTAAAAATAGCCATAAAAATTGATGCCCACACATGACGTGACCACTTAGAATGATCTGAAATCCAGCCAGCAACTATCATTGATACAAGGGAAGTTATACCAAAAATTGACATTGCAGTTCCGGCAGTAATTACGCTAAATTTCAAACTTTTTACGATAAATAAGTTAGCCCAATTTGTAACTCCCCACTTAGCACCAGTTGCAAACAATCCTGTAATAGCTAGCATCCAAACACTTCTATTATTTATAGCACCTTTCAAGCGAGAAATTGCTGACTCTGTTTTAACCTCACCATTTGCTTTTTTAATTCCAAATTGTTGTGGAAATGGAGGATTGCCCTTCAAAGCAAAGTATGCAAAGAATAATGCAGCAAGTGGGAATAGTGCTGTTACACCCATTGTTGCTCTCCAACCATAGTGAACCATTACTGAAGGAGCATAGATATTAATAACTGTTAATCCAAACGAAGTACATGTATTAAAAATACCAGTAGCTGTTGCCCTCTTTTTTCCATCAAACCATTCTGTAATGATTCCCAAACATGCTGATAAATCAGGACCACTTACTAGTCCTAGAAGGAAACGTAATCCAAATCCCATCCAGTATCCCTGCATAAACACCATTGCAATCATTACTACAAAGTTCCCCAGGACGGCTGCTAACAGCATTTTTTTATAACCAAACTTATCTGCTAACATTCCACCAGGCAAAACTGAAATAGCATATCCAATATAAAATATAGTAACGTAAGAGTTCCCTTGTTGAACTGTAAAATGTAGTGAATCAATTGCGGTTGGCATAATCGTTGACCAAGATAAACGCGTAATAAAGCTGATCAAAAATGCAAGCCAAATTCCAGCAATAATAAAGAATTGTTTAGCAGTCCATTTACTTTGTAAAGTCGCATTATTCATTCCATTGTTCCTACCTTCCTAATTTCAAAACAATTTTTCTAACATGTCCTGGCTTTCCAATAAATCCATTCGTCCGATGTGGCTCATGCATACCAATTAAAACAAAATCACCTTGATGCAACAAAACTTGATTAAAATATTTTGGTACTTGGACGTATTGAAGATCCCGATCAGAATTGTAATCTGATAGCTTAACGAATTGTGTATCTGGTGATACATCAATTCTTTCTTCACCTTCAACAATGTAATGCAAATCTAATCGATTTTCATGGACTTCAAAGTCAAGTTTTTCAATATCTTCAGTTTCATACTCCAATGTTTGGCAATAAAACTTGCTACCCTCCTGATTACTACGTCCGAGTGGTGTTTTATTTAAATCCGTATTTTGCAAAAAAGTCATCGCTTTTTGCAACTTGTCATAATCTGCTAGGTCAATATTTGCTCGATTAGAAAATAACATATTTATGTCATCCTTTCATTATATTTTTTAGTTAAACGGTTAATAAAATTAAAAAATACACAAACTCCTTAAAAATATATAAATCTTGTATTACCAAGGCATTAACGTGCTTTGAATGGTATGTAAAAGCTGTAAATTTAAGTTAACCGGTTAAGTAACTTTTACGATTGCCATTGTATCCGCTTTCAAAAAAATAGTCAAGAACTAATTTTAATTTTGCTAAAATTCACAAACGCCTTTTTAACGCTAATTATAACGTATCCTTAACTTCTTGCATTACAAAAAATATTACTTGTGAATATTTTCTCATATTAAATTTTGTGATTTTGAGCATTAAAAATTTTCTTTGAAATTCATTATTTCAATAACTTAATTAACAAATTATTGTTAATTGATCTTTATTTATTATCCATAAGCAAATATTGCATGCGTCTGCATTCATTGGAGTACAATTATTATAGAGCAAAAAATACAAATATGGAGGTAACATCATGGCAGGAAAATTAGAAGGAAGAGTTGCGATTATCACGGGAAGTGGCTCCGGAATGGGTAAGGCAATTGCCAGTTTGTACGCATCTGAAGGTGCAATCGTTATGATTGCAGACTTTAACGAAGCCGCAATTAATGAGACGGTCAAAGAAATTACTGACGCCGGTGGAAAAGCTTCTGGCTTTGTCGCTGATATGAGTAAAGAAAACGACATTATTGACTTAGTCCAAGCGACTGTGGAACGTTATGACCACGTAAATATTCTCGTCAACAATGCCGGTATTTTGGATAACTTTAGAACGGTTACTAATACTTCCACTAACGATTGGAATCGAGTATTAGCTGTTAATTTGAATGGCCCTTACATGGCCTCACGTGAAGCTATCAACGTCATGCTTGATTAACCAGATGGCGGAGTAATTATCAACACTGCTTCCGTTGGTGGGTTGTTTGGTGTTCGTGGTGGAGCCGCTTATACTGCTTCGAAACACGGAATTGTTGGTTTAACTCAAAACATTGCCGCTACTTACGGACGTTATAAGAATATCCGCGCTAATGCAATTGCTCCCGGTGGCGTAGAAACCAACTTGACTAAAGCTATCAAAGATCCTGATGAGCTTGGTATGAAAGCAATTAGTGCTCTAGGTGCTGCACCAATGGGCAAACCAGATGACATTGCTAAAGTTGCCTTGTTCTTAGCATCTGATGATTCATCATTTGTAAATGGTGCGGTCGTCACAGTGGATGGTGGTTGGACAGCAAGTTAATCTGAATTGTACCGCATTTTTAAAAATATATCTGAGTCTAATATGTCAACATATTAGACGCTACATATACAACCAAAAATGTTACAACTAGTTCGCATGCTTATCTTTAACGCATAATTCTATATAGTTTTATGTCTACAAATATGTCATCATATAAAAAGGAATAGGAAAACATTAATTTGGAGGTTGTTATGGATACATTGTCGGGTTGGTTATCACTTATAGGTCTCTTTTTATTATTTATTGGAGTGGTTTGGTTAATAATTAATTTAGTTCGCAAAACGAACAAGAAAAAAAGTTTACTAACAATTGCAGTTGGAGCTGTATCATTTGCTCTTGCTGTGATTATTATGCTTGTTTTTCCCACTGCGGACTATTCCGCCACAACATCAAGTGAAGGTAAGGAATTTGTCAGTACATTAAATGAAGGCACTAACGTGACCGATAAAACACTACGATTTAAAGTAACTGAAGTTGGAAAAAGCTCTATCGGTGTTGGTCTCGCTGCCCCTGGTGGGTTTACTGTAATTGTTTCTAATACAGATGATTCCAAAAAGATTACAAAAGGTGATACAGTTACTGTTGACATAAATGAAGCAGATAAATTTGCCACATTATGGCTTGTTCAAGGATCACTAGAATAAAAATAATTAAACGACAAAACCACACAGACATTGAAAATATTCCATGTCTGTGTGGCTTTTTTGTTAAACAACCTATTTCAATTCAAAACGGTCCAAGTATTCTGTAAATGACACTGGCTCACGGCCTAATAACCATGATAGGACGTTGGAATTACCATCTAATCCCCAAGTGGAGTATGAATAAGCTAGCTGTTCAAAGCCTTTTCTAAAGTACAAATCCGTGGCACCAATTTGATCTAAAAATTCATCGACTGACACGTAGACTGCCTTGGCGTTAGTATCGAACTTTTCATTAAAAATTTGCACAAGTTCGTTGGGTGATAATGGATCTGTCCCCACTAATTCATACGTTGCCTTGTTATGTTTGGCGGGCTTAATCAGAATCGATTTGAGCACTTGCGCCACATCAGCTGGATCCACATAAGAAACACGGCTATCAGGTTGATAGAAAATACGATATTCCCCAGTTGATTTAACCATTTCAGGATCAAAATTATGCATATAATGCATTGGCTGTAAGATAGTATAGGTTAAACCAGTCTCCATCCCCTTGTAAATTAAATGTTCTTCCACATCTCGTTTAGCCACATGTTGCAGCAACGTCGTCAAAATTGGATGCGTCACCGAAATGAATACAAATTGTTCAATATTTTCTGCGGCCGCCGTATCAACTAATTGCTGACCAATTAATGCTTCTTGGGGCGAAAACAATGGTGGAATGTAAACCACTTGATCAACTTCTTTCAGCATCGATTGAATAAAATGTAAATCCGTTAAATCACCAACATAGGCCTGCTTAACTCCTGGGATTTCCTTAACTTGCGGATCAATATCCGTCACTGCCACATCAAATCCACCGGCCACCAAGCTTTCAACCATAATGCCATCAGTATGTCCGGCAGCTGAAGTTACTAAAATCATTTTGATGCCCTCCTTTCATTTTTCATGGCTATTGTATCATCATTCACAATTTAAATGCAAATGCATGCATTTGTGTAACAAACATGCTATACTTCCAGCAAAAGGCGGAATTGCTGCTATGAAACTAAACAATCAGACAATCGTTATCACCGGTGGAACTACTGGCATTGGCTTTGCCCTAGCTCAACAACTTATCGAGATGGGTAATCAAGTTATTTCGGTCGACTTCAACGAACAAAATATTCAAACCGCACAACAAAATGAACCACGACTACATGTTATCCAAGCCGATTTGAGTACTGCCAGTGCGCGCGAACAATTAGTCGAAGATCTCAACGCTAAATTTCCCGACTACAGTGTTTTAATCAACAATGCCGGCATTCAGCGGTGGATTAATTTGCAAAATGCCCATAAAGACTGGTCCTACTACCAGCAAGAACTACAAATTGACTTCGAAGCTCCCATGCATTTGAGTATCCTGACTTTGGATCATTTATTACATCAATCAGATGCCGCCATCGTCAACGTCTCATCTGGATTAGTCATTAACCCCGGTGTTTGGGTCCCATTTTATACCGCTGGCAAAACTGGTCTGCATGGCTTTACAGAAGTCCTCCGGTTACAAGTGGATGCTACCGGTTTGAAAGTATTTGAAATTTTGCCCCCTGCCGTGAATACTTCCTTGGGTGGTTCTAACGAACATAGCTATGGTTCAGACTTAGCTGACTCTTTATTCCGGCCGTCATTTCACAATTGGAAAATGATGTTCCCCACATCACTTTTGATACCTCAACTGAACAATTAAATGCCACTAAAGCCGAAAACGACGAACGCACCAAACAAACTTGGGCAATGTTCAAAGATAATCCCACTTATTTAGATTCATAATTTGAAATCTAACGCGCTTTTTGAGTCTACAAACTCAGCACAAACTAAATACGCTGTTTATCCAATTGTGCGGATAAACAGCATATTTTAATTGTATCTTGCCTTATTTCACAGCTTATTTTTTGGTACAATGAGACAAAATAACCTATTGAAAAGAGTTGACCATATGAATTCACAACCAACTGATTTGGTACAACAGCTCGCCATTTTAGACCGGCAAGTTGCTAGTACCATCAATATAAAACTGAAGCCCTTTGGTTTAACCGCCAACAACTATTTCTATTTATTGAAATTGAAAAACAATCCCAACATCATTTCCAGTGATTTTAATCGACTCGTACAGCTCAATCAAAGTAGTGTCACACGTGCGATTAACTCACTTGTCGAAGATGGATTAGTGATAAAATCCGTTTCAGACCATGATCGTCGCAGTGACCATTTGCAGCTCACAGAAACAGGCCTGTTAATTGCTGAACAGGCCGAGCACGTAATTAATGAATTGAATCATGATTTAAATATTCAAACTAAGCAAAGATACTTATACGATATGATTGCTAAAGCTCAAACTGTCCTTAAAAAAATGTAACTTATTCTTTGATTGCTTGAAGTTGCTTTTGCACCTCTTGTAATGACGCCGTCAATTCTTGTACGTTGTCTGTCAGTGCCGCAATTTGTTTATCCATTTCGAGATTTGCACTCGCTAAATAGGTAATTTCTGTTTGTGCTGCATTTAATCTAAGTTCCAAGCGTCGCATTTCGTGAGTTCTATCCATCATAGTACCTCCCTCAATTTAAATTCATTATAACGATGTCAAAATAGCACCTCAAGGATTTTCCTCAACCTTAATTATTCTTAATATTTTTTTCACAAGCTTACATTGACTACGTTAATTTTGCGCTTTTACATTAATCTTTTTTGGTTGAGTTTTTTAGATGGATGTACTATATTAGTAGATGAAAAGAGAGTTAACTGTCGTAGCAGTTAACTCTCCGCCTAACATTAGTATCATATGTTGATATAAAGCAGTCGTCTAAGCGAGTGCTTTATTTTTTGACTTAAATGCATGAATTAGGGCAAGAATAATCGTTAATAGATTATTAATAGCCTGACATGCATCGCAGAATAGTTGAAACCTATCCAACTCAACAGATGACCTTTCTCTAATTTTCATTATGGGCCTCCTAACATTAGATTTGTTTTGATGAGGATCCCACAATGATACTAGAACCGTTAGGATATGGCTGTTATTGCCATACATATATTAAGTACGTATTGATTAACCAATTTCAGTTAAAATTTAAAATATTTTTTCAATCATTGTGCCAATTGCAAATAACAATACATAGAGCATCACGATTTGTGAATTATTCTTAACCAAAATTCCGTAGACAGTAGCTTTATCCTGGTTACTAAAAAAGATTTTTGATTTTTTCCAGACCTTTGGAAAAATCACCCAGGTCAATAAGATAGTCCAGGGAGCTAATTTGAAAAGGACCAGTGGTAACATTACCAGGCCTGCAGTCCAGAACAACACTGTGAAGACTTTGAAAACGGTTGGTTTTTGCAAATAATAAACTAATGTTTTACGACCGTTTTGAACATCTTCTTCTAAGTCACAAGTATTATTCGCTAACTGGAGCATGTAAAAAATTAAAAATGGCACTAACGAAATGGCTGCGGATCTGAGCATCGACACTCCATCGAATTGCCAGGAATTGATACTTCCTAAATAGACATACGTCATCGGAATACAAATCGCAATTGGAAATGAAACTGCAAATTCACACAAAAATGTTGAATTCAATGGCTTGGGTCCAGCTGAATATGCCAGACCAATAATCACAGCTAAAATTCCAATACCAAACGTAACCGGACCGGTTAAATAGCCTAACGCTAGTCCACCCAGAATCGGCACAACCGCTAATGAATACATCCACGTCTTTACGGATTTTAAATTAATCTGATTTTTGCAGATGGTACTTGTCATGGTTTTATAGGTACCGCCGTCTGATGCATGCAAATAATCCATATAGTTATTTTGCATGTTAGTAATCAAATGAAACATAAATACCAGGATTAACGCCACCACCGCAAAGCCCCAATTAAACGTACCGTATAGTAGGAATAACTAGCTGCTAAAATTAGCCACATTAAATCCAGCGGTGTCGTGTATATTTCCGTGGGTTGGTAAAATAATTTGGTTGTCATAAAATGCTCCTCCGTCGTCAGTTAATCTAGAGTACCATTTTACAAAAAAATAGTCGAAACTTCGCAATTTTGCGAGAATTTCGACCATCAATTCTATTCAGTTGCCATCCATGAAGGTTCCAGGATATTTCCATCCAAATCGACTACTTCAAAGCCCACCATTTGATCATCTGGAATCCCTTCAATCGCGGTGTAATACTCCCCACCATTATCTTGCGCTCGTTTGGCAAACGCTCGTACTTCTTCTGGCGAATCCAAGCTAAAGGCCACTAATGCCCCACTGGTTGTTTTCGGATCAGCCACTTGTCGATTACCAATAAATCGTTTATAAAAATCACGGGTTAACAACATGACGAAGAACGTATCGTTCCAAGCCATCGCGCTCGCATTCTCATCACTATACTGTTCATTCATCGTGAATCCCAATTTTGTGTAAAATTCAGTTGCTATTTCTAAATCTCGCACAGGAAAGTTTGCAAATACCATTGTCATGAAATCGCCCCCATTGTGAAGTGATTTTCTCATGGTCCGGTATACAAGTCAAAAGATTGGGCGCTGAACAAAAACTTATTTAAAACTAATCACGTTTTTGTCTAATAACAATTGCTTTAAACTATCATGATTCTTCAACATGTAGATAGAATCAAGATCCGCAAACTGTACATTTTTATGAGTGGCGACAAACGCCACTGCTGCGGCAATACTAATTTCTGACTCAATCATGCAGCCAACCATACATTTCACACCAGCGGCTTCACAAATCGTATTTATTTTTTCAGCTTCGCTCAATCCACCGCACTTCATCAATTTAATATTGATGTAATCACAGGCATGTGCCTGAATCATTTTCAGGGCATCTTCAGCCGAATGAACACTTTCATCAGCCATAATTGGAATTAATGATTGTCGTGTGAGCTCAACCATTCCATTAATATCGCTTGCCTTGACTTGCTGTTCAATGAAATCAATCTGACAATGTGCTGCCATCAGTTGTTCAACCGCCTGCAACGTCTGTTTCACATTCCAACCTTGATTGGCATCCAGTCGCAATGAAACCTCTTGTCCGACTGCCGCCTGAATTTTAGCCACCATAGCCACATCTTGATCTATATTATGACTACCAACTTTAATTTTCAGACTCGTAAATCCTTGTTGCTTCTTTTCAGTGGCTGTAGCAATCATTTGTTCAATTGGCATAATTCCAACTGTAAAATCAGTTTCGACTGAACTTTGGCCACTACCCAGGAACGATTCCACTGAAATACCTAACGTTTTGGCTCTCTCATCGTACATGGCCAATTCCACTGCTGCTTTTGCGGGCCCATTGAACGCAATTGATGCTCTAACTGTCTGTACTAATTGATTCCAATTGCTAATGTCCTGTCCAATTAAAGTGGGTGTAATTACAGTCTCGACAACCGACTGTAAGGTTTCCATCGTATCACCAGTGACCACTTCATTTGGAGTACCAGTACCATACCCGATAATGCCATTACTCAACTGGATACCAACCTCGACGCTATCTGCTGCAGTGACCGTATGTTTAGCTGTTGTAAAGTTAACTGCCAGTGGCGCGTGAGTCACTTTACAAGCAATATTTTGAATTTGAAATTTTTTCTGACATATTTAAACGTACTCCCATCGTTCTTATTGTTTAAATTGTACACCTAATTCATGGTATATTTAACTTGATTGAAATGTCTTTAATTGGAGGGGTTCAAATGAAAAGCAAACTATTGGTATTAAGTGCTCTGACTATCTTGTCTCTCGGTGTTGCAGGTTGCTCCAATAATTCTAAATCTGACTCTAAAGATTCAAGTAGCTCAAGTGTTTCAAAGAAATCTAGTACTAGTCACAAAACAGCTTCTAGTTCTTCTTCAACAACAAGTTCTGCCCAGTCCTCAAGTAGCACGACCTCATCAACCATCACTACATCTCAATTCAGCTAAAGTCAGCTGGCGACAATGATTTGGATGTACGACCAACAACGAACCGGCGCTGCCTCTGACTTTTTAACCAACACACAATACTATGATGGCATCGGTATTCACCATTTTGAAGGCGATACCTCAGTTGGTTCCAAGCATGCCAACATGGTCACATACAAAGTCACTAACGACGCAATTAATGTCACAACCGTTGGCGAAACCAGCGCTAACTATTCTGTTTCAATTAATGAATTAGTCAATAAGTACTATTCAACCGATTCACAAAAGGCATTTACGGATAAAATTGCGGCGGAAAATCAAGATAACTAATGAACTTTAATGCAAAAAAGATGGTAGCTCAGCCGTGAGCCACCATCTTTTTTACTCTTTATTTCTGGAAACAAAATCTCCTACAAATGTGTCCAATTCTTCTGAGTTATATGAATCAATATTAATTTTGTCATTGATAATCAGCTCCATCAATTTGATGTAAGCTAATCCTACTGTTGTCGTAACAGTTGCAGAGACACTGTTTCGAACCAAATCTCCACCAATTAAATCTAATCCACTTGAAATCAACTTACTTTTTAAGCCTTTAACTTTTCCAACTTTTCCTTTGGATTTAGGTATTACGTTCTTTGCGTTAGTGGTTGTTTCTTTGTCTTGGCCAAAATTCATATTACTAAATTTGCTAATAATGCCATTTGAAGCTGCATTTGTCATTTTGCTGATAATCACTTCGATACTTTCATTCTGTGGTAATTCATAGACCGAAGTAATGCTATGCATCATTTGTTTTTGAATGTCTACTACTTTGTTATCACTAATGGATTCATCATTACCTTTAAAGTTAGCTACAACACTCGCTGTAACAATTGCATGTGCTTTTTTCTTTCGATCTATCATAGTGGCCTTTTTTGCATTATCAAATGCAATTTTGACGGTTTCTGGAATAAGCTCACTAGTTTCTTCCATCAATTTATCAATTCCGAATGACTCATTATCATCTGTATCCACTGCTAAAACTTGGACAATCTGACGGATAGCCATATTGATTGATTTTAATCTTTGCTCAAATTTATCAGCTTCGGTTTTTGAGTAAACTTTTGTTAATACCAAAATAACCGGAATATTCATCGCCGATATTTTTTGTATAAATTCAATTTCTTTATCATCAATTCGGTCACTCGCTGCGGATACACAATACCACATGCAATGGATATCATCGTCAACATCGACCGTTTTTTGTTTACTATCTGACAATTTTTTTATTGCCTTAATGGCATCTTTTTGTTGCTTACCACCTAATTCAAGGCCAACAGTATCAAAAATTCTAATTGGAACTCCAGATTTTTGAATTAATTTAATATCATCTGTAACAGACTTACCAGTACCCGTATTTGCTAATTCATCTTTAAATGCCGCATTAATGAGGGTAGATTTACCAATACCACTCTTCCCTGCAATAATGATGTTAACATGTTTTATTTCAGCGTAATCTGTACTTAAATTATCCAATTTATCTTGAATTGGACGAGTAATATCCTTATCCATCGTAAACCCTCCAAAGTTTTATAATTTTAGTATATCACCGTGACATTAATATACCTATCATAGTACATGCTAAACATGCGATTTTTGATTGGAATTTATATTTTTGGATAAATTAGAACATTTTATTCAATGAAGGATGATTTTGTTCCACATGAAACAAATTAGATTGTTCGATTTTAATATCTAGACATATTCCATAACCAATTTTTTGTTCAGTACAGCTCCAATTTCACTTAACAAACCCGTAGAGACATTCATATTTGCCGATTCAATTTTAAAAATTGTCGATTGTGGTTTGCCAACACGTTTTGCAAATTCTCTTTGTGATAATCCTGTGCTTTTTCTTAAGTCTCTCACGAGTGCAGCAGCAGAAAAATTAATACGTTGTTGATCTAATTCTTTTTTAAATGTTGGATCTTTTATGCTACGTTGTTCGGCATATTCATTAAGGCCTTTCATGTCGTTCATCCCCATCGTTTTGTTAGTTTTGGATAACATCGTTAATACTTCCACCAGGAATCCCATAAATATGATCGACACCCCAGCTTTCAAGCGTTTGTACCATTGCTACACCAGAACTAATTGTATTTGCAATAATATCTTCTCCTCAAATAATATTTCGACTAATTCGCTTACATTATAATTCCTAATTCTGCAGACACCTAACAAACAGTTTTATTCACTTTTTCACATTATTTGCAAAAAGTAGCAACTTAATACACACTGGGGTTACTTACACGATGAAGGAAATGTCATGCGAAAAACAATCTTATTTATTGCGCTCAGTTTAGACGGTTATATTGCTGATGCCAACGGTGGCGTTGACTGGCTCGGTGGGCAGGAAGCTGGTTATACCGGTGACTATGGCTACAGTGAGTTTTTAAAAGAAATCGACACGGTCATCATGGGCTATACGACTTATCATCAATTAACCACCGAATTGGCCCCTGACAATTGGCCATATCCAAATTACGATACCTTTGTCTTAACTCATCAACCACATCCAGAACAAGCACGGATTTTTTTCAAAGGCCAAGCGGTCACCGATTTAATTCAGGAATTGCGGCAGCAACCTGGCGAAGCAATTTGGATTAGCGGTGGTGCCAACGTGGTTAATCAGTTGGTGGAGGCCGATTTAATCGACGAATTTCATCTTTCCATTATTCCAACTATTATCGGGCAAGGCGTGCGGTTGTTTAATCAGCCCACCACCATTCCTTTAAAATTGATTTCCACTTCGTCGGACAATGGGGTGATTGACTGTGTCTACCGGCGTCGAAATTAAAATAAATTATAAATTATCAAATGTAAGCTTGATTTACCTTTATATTTTACGTGAATTGTCCTATAATTCTGCTATCAACTAACTTTTTTGGAGGAGTTATGACGATAAAACATAGGAATCTGATTTGGTTTGGTATAACCATTCTGATTTCACTTTTACTCATCTTTAAATTTGCATGGGGTCAATTTAATATTCACTTCACTAACTCAGAGCCAAAAACTCAAGCAACCGCCACGACAGACACCGGGTTATTTAGTAAGCAGCAATTTAATGAAACCGTTGATCATTTCCCTAACTTCAGTCAACTGGTTCGTGAAACTCAAGATGACGAAGAATACTACACCATGAATGATTTTGCGGTGCAACCAGGCTTATTAGCTACCCGCACGCGTAATGGTGCTAATGGTAAAACGGTAATGTGTACCACGATGGTTCCGCAAGGAGTCACTGTAGCTGGTAACTACTTGTTAACGACAGCCTATGACGGGGTTGGTAAACACAATTCGGTCATTTACGTTCAAAATTATCAAACGCATAAACTATTAAAAACGATTGTCTTACATGGCAAACCTCACGTCGGCGGAATTACTTATGATCCTCAATCGAAAGAAGTTTGGGTCTGTGGTCGTCAATATGGCCAAGCGGCTACGTTTGCGATTTCCATGAAAGCTATTCAAAATTACGATGACGCGAAAGCCCCACTCATTCACTACAATCAAAAAGCCTTGTTAGGATACCTAACTCGCGCTTCGTTTATCACCTATCACAAACAGGCCCTTTACGTAGGGCTCTTTAATGCGCGTGGTCGCGGTCATGTTGAAAAATTCGATCTAAAAAAAGATGGTAGTATTGCTGGCGAAAACATTGGTAAAGCAACTCAACGCCAATGGAATGCTTATTCGGAATCTGTCTTGCAGCAAAACGTATTAACCCAAATCCAAGGTATCGTTTATTATCACGGTTACACTATTCTGTCGCAATCATTCGGCAGCGGCCAATCAAAGTTGTACGTCTTTAAAGAAAAACCAAGCGGTGGCAACTACCGTCCATCTGATGCCTTAACCAGCATTGAAACTCCGGCACATCTCGAACAAATTAGCGCTTCGCATGGCCGTCTATACATGAACTTTGAATCCGGCTCATACAGCTATCGTCATCGCAGTCCTGATAATGTCGACCGGATTGTGTCACTCAATCTGCAAGACATCATTAACCAAGCCAAAATTGATGGCAAAGGAGGTAGTCACTCATGATTGATACTCGTCTGAACAAACTCAATTGGCTACCTTTCCTCTGTTGTAGCTGGCTGCTATACCTATTTTTTAATACTAAAAATCCAATCAATAATTTTTTTGCAATTCAAAATCCAATACAACTTGATTCCGGTCAATTTTCTGATACTTTCGTATTATTATCTGGACCAATCATTTACTGTGCGATTGCCGGATTGATAATGTACATGTGTTTTAAAGCCAACCTTGAAGTGTTAATTTCACGGATTAGTTGGCGAACTGTCTGGCTTGGTCTAGGGCTGACCGTCATCAGAATTTTGCTCAGCATCTTAGGGATTGTGTTTGAAAATATCATCCCCACTTTCCACAGTTACAACTTAGACGCGTCATTAGAGAATATCTTGCCATATGAAATTCATGGCTATTGGGTGCAATTCATTCGCGAATTATTTACTAATCTAGGCACTCAAATGATTATCCTGTTAGTATTTATCTACTTGTTAACCCGCTTAATGTCACGCAAATCATCTGTTGGTAGGCTCGTCGTCATCTATGTCATTACAATCATTATTAGTGGTGGCTTAACCACTACCGCAACGGATCCATATCTGTTACGCAATATTTTTACCACTGGGATTGCCGAAATTCCAATATTGATTCTGTATCAAAAGAGTCATAATGTACCAGCAGTCTTAATTGCCAACACCATATGCTTATCGATTTTATACTGGTTTGTTTAGTCTGATAACACAAAATACCATCGCAGCATTGACTGTGATGGTATTTTTTCTACATGTAAATTTTGAATATTAATTGAGCTTAGCGAACTAGGACGATTCGGCCAGGAGCGTGTGATGACTCTAAAAGCTCATGTCCGTCAATCACACCTTGCAATGTCAATGGTAATTGTTTGAAGATGTTGACTTTAACATCCCCATTAGCTAACATTTGAGCCAACTCAGTTAATGCCTTATGGTTAATTGCGGCCGACAATGGATGGACGTGTTCCACATTTACCCGTGGCTTGTTTGGTAATTCTGCACCTTTTCCAACGGTAGCTGCTTGCCCATCAGGTTTCACTACTTGATCAATTAAGACATCGTTATTACCATTTAAAGCTGCATTCAACACCACATCTGCTTGATTAGCAAATTTTGCGCCAACATCTTCTTGATCATAAAAGCCCATTTCATCGACACCTAAATCTTTGAGTAATTGTTTATTCCGAGATGAGGCAATCCCAATGACATGGGCACCCAACGCCTTGGCAACCTGCACGATAATCGTACCCACGCCGCCAGAAGCCCCGTTGACCAGTACTGTGTTGCCTTTTTTAACTTCAGTAAATTGAGTTAACATATTATACGCTGTAATTCCTGGTGTAACTAACGCTACCGCGTCTTCATTTGACACATTCCCAGGTTTTTTAACAATGTGAGATGTCGTCAGCACGACTTTATCGGCATAAGATGGTCCACCTTGAGCAATCACGAGATCACCAACTTGAAAATCATTCACATCCGCACCAACTTGGATAATCTCACCGACTAAATCTCGTCCTGGAATAATTGGAAAATTACTGCCGCCAAACATACCGGCCCGTTGTGATCGCTCAAAATTATTGAGCCCCACCACTTTTGTTTCCACAATCACCTGATTGCCTGCAGAAATTTCTGGTTCATTCACTTCAATCGTTTCAAACACTTCCGGGCCACCAAACTTTGTATATCCAAATGCTTTCATTTCAGTTACCTCTCTTTTCAATTGATGATTGACTATATGCTTATGATAACTGACTTTTTCACATATGAACAACATTTCGATTTGTTAATTTCCCGGGTGATTATTTCAGACCACTTAGGGTTATATTTCATCCACTTATACATAATATATTTACATGGTCCGTCTTCCATGGTGTAATAATATTTGCGAAAGGAACCCGTTATGAAAATCAAATTCGAATTCGATGACAATTTAACAGATACTGAAATCGTAATTAAAGCGGCTGAAGATACCGCTGAAATTCAACGGTTAGCACAACTTTTGGAAGCAAATGCCACGACCGTTCCAAAATTTACTTTCTATAAGTATGACAGTGAATAATATCTCAGTCTCAACACCATCTTATTTTTTGAAACTGATGAGCGTGCAGTTCATGCACATACTGCGAACGATGTTTTTACCATTAAATATCGACTGTATGAGTTGGAATCATCACTTCCCGATAGTTTCATTCGAATCTCTAAGTCGGCCATTTTTAACGTGGCACAAATTTTTGCACTGACTCGTTCGCTTTCCAATGTCTTGATTGAATTTCAAGATTCACATAAACAAATTTATGCTTCCCGACGATATGCTAAGCAACTTAAAGATAAATTAAATCAAACGAGGTAATTATTATGAAATTTTTCAGAGTTTTCTGGGGGCTATTCTTCATTGTCGCGGCCGGAACATTTATCGGCACACAAACGGGTCTCATCTCTATTGACCTACCCATTTTTGCAATCATCGCATCGATTATTTTAGTCGCCGTCTTTATTCATAGCCTGTTTACGAAGAGTATCATAGGAATCATTTTTTCTGCTGCACTCGAAGCAATTGTTCTCGCAGGTCCACTCAACTGGAATATTGGTGCCGGCCCAATTTTGATTACGGCCTTGCTGCTATCAATTGGCATTTCAATCTTATTTCGAGGCTCGGGCATCAGGCGCCATGGCGAATGGGTCATGCATCATCATCGTGATGTGTATCATCATGCCATTGACCCTGACGTAGAAACTATCGATGGTGCTATTAACGGTCATATCGAAATTGACAATCGCTTTACTGGCAGCGTTCGCTACGTTCAAGAAGACGATTTTAAAAGTGCCAATATCACTGCCTACATGGCTGGTACCAAAGTGTATTTTGATAAATCGACCATTCAAGGCGATACTGCTAACATCCATTTGGATATTGATTTAAGTGGCACCGATATCTTTGTCCCTGCAGACTGGAACCTAATAATCAACGTGAATAATTATATGGGTGGCATCGAAGAAAAGGGGCGTGGTAACACCAACGGACCAAAAGTAACAGTCACCGGTCGGGTTCGAATGTCTGGATTAACAATTCATTACGTCTAACATGTAATTGTGAGGAAAATGACATCACTTTTCTACCAAATCGAGTGTCTCTTACTAAAGTAGTCGTTGATGCGGCTACTTTTTTAGTATCTAGCTGATTACCTTTGACCTTGTCGTAATATTTTTTGTGACACATTGTCCTTGGACTTCAAAATTTCAAAATAGATAATTCTTGAAAATTCCCACCAGGCAATTGCCAAACTCACACTGCCCAGAACATCAGTTGCAAAGTGGCCTCGTAAATAGATCCTTGAGAATACCAACGCACAAATCCAGATAATCGCCAATAATGCTGTCACCAACTGGACTTCTTGATCCTCTAACAAAGGTACGATAATAAACAAAATAGTTAAAACTAGCAATGCATTACTAAACGTGTGACCGCTAGGAAAACTGTAACCAGCATCCGGGATCAATTTTGAAGTTGGGCGTGGACGTTTGACTAGCTCCTTAATCATAAAAGCCACACCACCGCCCATTATTTGCACGGCCATAATCCACCCAGCGAGTAAACGTTCCTGGCGGAGCCAAAAGGCGATTGCAATTAACAGCGTTAACCCCATTGCAATCATTGGACTGGCAAAACTAGTAATTATTCCCATCACTTGGGTTCTTAGTCTATCTTGGATACTGGTCATAAACCCTTGAATGGTTAGATCAGAAGTCTGGACCCAATTTGCATTCATTTTCAAACTTAATACAATGACAACAAAGACTAGTAATGCAATTAGACCAGTCATCACCCATCTCTTATTCGGTTTCATTTTTCTCACCCCTGACGTAACGTTGTCTGAGTTTGGTAACCGTCACAGGTAAGATGGAAATCAAGACAATCATAAACATAATTAATTCAAAATGTGCCTTAACAACCACAGTTACCCATACAACACCGCCTAAGATATTGAAGGCAACAAAATGACGATATTTCATTTTGCTCATCCCCGCAGTAAACGGAATGAACGTCCGAATAAATGGAATGAAACGACCAATGAAAATTGAACTATTACCGTGACGTTCAAAAAATAATTCCGCTTGTTCCAGATGCTTCGGTTTTATCCAGCGACTCAGCTTAGAACTAATCAGTTTTCGACCGGTTCGTTTAACAATTTCAAAATTAACACCATCGCCCACAATCGCTGCAATTGACAATACGACAATCAAAATGATTGGGTTTAACGAATGTGCACTCATCTCCGCAATTGATCCACTCAGAAATAGCAATGAATCCCCTGGTAAGAAAGGGAACACCACAAGTCCCGTTGCAATAAAAATAATCATAAATAATCCTACATACACCCATGCACCATACTGTGAAATCAGCAGCGGTAATAAGTGATTGACATTTAAAAATGAAAATAATAATCCAGTTATCATGAAGTTCCCTCATCTCAGTTAATTTAGTTGATTCCCCTATTTTAACGAGATGCAGTTTGAGGAAAAAGAGTGCTTAAATTAACTGAATCTGAGAAATTCACAGAAAACAAAAAATGAGCAAAATAAAATCTGCTCACTTCTTGATTATATTTCATATTAATTATTTTCTGGTGCTTGGTTAAAGATTAATTTCACGATTGTTCCACGTGGAACATTGTCAGCAAATTCAATTGTGATATGGTTTAACTCTGCTAATTGCTTAACTATCGAAAGACCCAATCCGGTCCCCTGAATCGTACCTCGCACTTCAGGACTTCGATAAAATTGCTCGAAAATATGCTCCTTATCTTCTTGAGAGATTCCTGAACCTGTATCATAAATTGAAATTACTGGTTGATTCCCATCAACTATCTTAATTTTAATCTGGCTATCGCTAGGGGAATACTTACTAGCGTTAGTAATGATATTGGTTAGAATTTGCTGTAAACTTTCGGCATTGGCTACGACAGATGCACCAGCTGAGGCTTGGATATCAATTGATTGAGTGGTCACTGAGTCCAACTTCGTCACAACAGTTTGAACCAGCTTAGCTAAGTTAACAGGCATCATCTCTAATTCCACTCGGCCCGCCCTTGATAACGTCAATAATTCATCGACTAAGGCCTGCATTTGATATGACTCGTCATTGATATATTGAATCGATTTATCAATCACCTCCGGATGTTCATGCCCCCGGCGTTGAATTAATTGCGCATGACTCCGAATGGCCGCAATCGGCGTCCTTAATTCATGTGCTGCATTAGAAACGAATAGTTTATCCTTTTCATTTTGTTTGTACACTTGAGCCAGTAATCGATTAAAACTGTTGGCCAAGTTAGTCACCTCAGTCGGACTATCAGGCACCAGTAAAGTTGCATTTTGCTCGGTCGATGTGGTGGTTGCTTTTTCTGCACTGTTGGTTAATTTTTTCAAAGAATTAGTTATTCGTTCAGCGATTACATTGATATACAACGGGCTAATAATTAACGTCAATAATAAAATAACGAGAGTGACTGCAACTGCACGCTCTAAAATTTCAATTTGTTCATCCAAATTCACCCATAGCTTGTAATCAATGCCTTTGGCGCGGCCTTCACTATAGTAATAAAATCCACGTCCCTGGCGATAGTACAAATTTTTAATCAATGGGACTTTTGTCTTTTGGGTAGATAATAATTTCTTGGTACCCGGTGAATAATAATTCTCTCGTTTAGCATCCCCACGTTGATTAACAACATGCACATAGCTGGTGCTCGTATCTAACGTATTATTTAAGACCCACTTATTCCAATCGCCATCATCATCAATGATGGTTTCTTCCAGGCTATCAATAATGCCATCGGAGTTTTCGCGAGTCATTTCCAATAACTGATTTCCAATAGAAACCACCATCGCAAGACTCGAAATGAGCATGATTAGTGTAATTACCCAAATGAAACTGCGTAACATAATTGACGAACTATTTTGTTTTCTTTTCTTTTTCATCAAAAGTTCCTCATTCATTCAGTAACAGCGCGTACCCAATTCCACGCGTAGTGTGAATTAATTTAGGTTTATCTGGAAAGCTATCAATTTTGTTACGTAAATATCTAATATACACGTCAACAATATTAGGTTCCCCATCAAAATCAACGCCCCACACGATGTCGAGCAATTCGTCACGTGTAAAAGTCTTCCCAACATCATCGAAAAGTGCTTTTAGAAGATTATACTCACGTTGGGTTAATTGAATATTGTGATCTCCCCGCTTGACTTGACGACGTTGTGTATCTAGCGTCAAATCATCAATGGCAAAGATTTGCTGAGGTTCTTCAGCAACTTGGTGACGTAATGCCACCTGGATACGAGCCAAAAGTTCTTCTGTATCAAATGGCTTCGTAACATAGTCATCGGCTCCACCCAACAAGCCAGCCACTTTATCACCAGAATAATCGCGGGCGGTCAGCATAATAACTGGCACATTGCTTGCATTTCTAATCCGTCGCAAAACTCCTAAACCATCTAATTTGGGTAACATCCAATCTAAAATAATAATATCAATCTCTGTACTTCGTTCGCTAAAAATTTGAACGGCGCTTAATCCATCTCTAGCCACCAAAACTTGATAGTTTTCAAATTCAAATTCCGTCGATAAAGACTCGACCAGCGCTGCCTCATCTTCAACCAATAATATTGTTTTAGTCATTTTGCACTCCCATTATCATGATATAGTTAATCAATCGGTATTCTAGACTGATTTCCAAGCTTTGTAAATTAAAATCATAAACCAACTGCGTTAAATTTGATTTTAGTCGGCTACAAAATATGTTAATCTATTAATCGAGTAACCATTCAAAATTAAAGGAGTTTCACGTGAAAAATAATAATTTGGGCACCATTTACCTGAATAAACGAGCTGAATACAACAAATATAACGGCGTTTATGCGCTGGGTACATTTTTAAACACGGATGCTACAAGCCTGACAGGCCATGCAACCCAACTGGTTCCAACGGATCGCACAATTGCCAATTTTGATACCCTCTCCGATGCCGGCTATACTAAAGATAGTTTTGAGGAAACCGCCGATCTTTACCAAGTAGATTCAAACGAGGTTAAAGAGCTAATTTCCGAAATGCGAAATGGCGAGTCCATGCAAGTTGTCGCTGAAGTAGCTGAGTTTTTAGAAGGTGTTGGTAAGCAACAGCCTGAACACACCGTGCACGTGACTGAAGTATTGGCCGCAGACAAAACTACCTACTACTTTTTACAAGCCGGTGCATCTGCTTTGGAAGCATCTAATAATGCCTTGCACGAATCAGATTCACAATATGATTACACCTTATTTACCGGCAACGGTGCGAATGTCAATATTATTGAAGATTCCATGGCCCTTTTCGTTCTGGAATATCTCAATCACACTTTAGACAAGCATTTAAGCCCTGCCGATATTTTAGAAACATCAGAAATCGGTCAAGCGTTCGATAAAGAAACCAACAGTAACTTAATTCTGTTAATTATCCATGTACGATAAAGTAAAAGTCTCAGGAAATTTCTTCCTGAGACTCTTTTTGAATTCACATTGTTTATATTATTATTTGCCTTCTGCTAATTTCATTTTAACCAACATCACCCGCATCCGTGCAATTTGTAATCGTAACCGGATGGCACTTTGATTAATTTCAGCTTGATTGACTTTAACTGAAATATCACCTGATTGATGTTCATGACCAAGTGTCTGATTTTCAATTTGAAATAATTGAGCTTCCGCACTTTCAATTCGATCCATGAGAAGTTTTGCTGATGAATTGTCCATAAGTAGCCTCCATTTTCATTTCAATTCCTGACTGTTGTTAGTAGTTTAACCGACAAAAATGACTTTAGTGTGACCACTTTACGACTTTTTCACTTGTTTAGACTTATGCTTTCTATAATCTTATTTTTTTCGAGCTAAAACCCAAGTATCATCATTCCACATTTCTGTTTCACGTTCACCATTAGTAGTACTCCATAATGCATCCCGCTCCAACTCAATGATTTGTGCGTTTGGTCCAACAGTTGCCCAACCAAAGCTACCATTTTTATGTGCAAATTTTACCCACAATACCGGCACTTCAATCACATGACCGGATAAATCAATATAGCCTCTTTTTTGATATTCAACTTTTATCAAGTTCATTTCTTTTTTATATTCACTCATCAATATTTCAAAGGTATGCAATGCGATTGAAGTGGCTTCATCGCGATCAGGAATGGCTCCTTGAGCAATAAAAGCAGAATTGTTGTAACTAACTAGTTGGTTGTAGTGATCTAAGATAACCGTGATATGTTGGTTATTGGGCGTGATTCCCCGTTCCGCTTGATACCGCTCGACCGTCACAGATTGCTCATTTCTAGTCACGGTTTGCGAGTCTACTAAGGAAAATAGTTTTGGTAAATATAAGACTGTTTGCCATTGCATGTTGTCCGCCTCCTCATGATGAATATTACCGCTTAGCCATTTAATACACAACAGCTATGGTGTGGTTATTTATTGACAAAAAATGGATGAATCCGAATATCTTTTCAAGTATTAAAAAAGTCTCTACAAATCTTTTAAATCTGTAGAGACAAATTATTTTTACGCGGCAGCTTCTAGATGTTTTGCATGTCGCTTAATCGCATTTTTCAATAAGAATGGTGCAATCACAGTTGCTAACACAATCACGATAATTACATCGGTGTAGTATGTTTCTGAAAGCAAGTGAGCCTCAAACCCAATTTGAGCGGTAATGAGGGCCATTTCACCACGAGAAATCATCCCTGCGCCCACCAGATAGCTACTGTCGAGCGTAAATCCATTCATTTTGGCGCCCAGTCCACAGCCAAATAACTTCGTCAGACAAGCTAAAATCGTCATGATAATAATAAATGGCAATGATTCCATAAAGTGTTCAAATTTGATATTTAAACCAATACTAATGAAGAAAATTGGAATAAAGACGGCGTAACCAATTGGTTCAATCCCGTGTTCGACCTTACTATGGCTTTCTGTTTGTGCAACAGCGACCCCAGCAAAGAAGGCACCAACGGCAGCACTTAAACCAACAAATTCGGCAGCAGCCGCCAACGCTAAACAGATGACCAACGACATGACCGTTTCTGAAACTTGAGATAATAGCCGTTCACCTAAGCCCATAATAATTGGGGCTAGCCAGCGAACGAGCAAGTAAACTAAGACAAAAAACGCAGCTTGTTCGGCGAGTAATAAACCAATATTGGTGGTGTGACCAGCAGAATTATTCCCACTACTCATGAATCCAACCAATAAACTCAACATTAAAACGCCAATAATATCATCAACAATCGCCGCCCCTAAGATTACGGTACCCTCTTTAGTTTCCAGATAGTGATATTCGTTCATCACTGAAATTGAGATGGAGATAGACGTTGCTGAAAAAATGGTTCCAATAAATAATGAAGCTAACCATGGGAACCCAAACGCATAACTGGCAATTCCCATGACGACAAATGGTACAATCACACCCATGACGGCAACAACTAATGCCGGCCGGATGTATTTTTTTAATAAATTTAAATCACTTTCTAAGCCCCCGATGAACATTAAAATAATGACACCGATGACTTGAAATTCATTCAATAGTTCATTTAAATGAACCCAACCAAGAAATGCTGGCCCGAAAATAACTCCGACCATAATTTCTCCAACCACTCCAGGAATTTCAACGCGACGACATAAATGAATCGCAATTTGATCCGCCAGGAGTAAACCCGCCAATGTAGCAATAAATAGCATAGTTTTCTCCTTTTCTTATTCATAAGTTAAATTCATTGTAACAGAAATAATAGCGCGATTGCTCGTCAAACAGTACACTTCGTTATTTATTAAGTGTGGCGAATCATATACATTGAAAAAATAGTCGAATTAACGACCGTCACGATTGTCGCGATTAAAATCGTGACTGCATAGGATTTAATCAGCATCGAAAGCATAAAACCAACATTTGCGATGACATAAAAAATTAATTTCATCTGATAATTGATTATTAATGACGACTTATTGTAGGTTGACGCCAAAAAGATGCCGGTATAAATCAAAATAATTCCAGCAAATAAACAACTGATTGCAAAGTACGGCGCCAGCTCCGCAGACTCGATAAATTCAAACGATACGGTTGTAAGTAACAGTCAAAATAAAATTGGAGAGAGCGTAAAATATCTTGTGTAAATGCATAAAAGATTTCTGAATTGTATAGAAATAGGGAATGCCTTCCCTTATGATATTTAGTAATCACAGAAAAC
>NZ_BJEB01000014.1 GCF_005405445.1 Paucilactobacillus nenjiangensis | reverse complement strand
ATCTTGAGGGCAGTTTTATTTCTTGATATGGTTACGAGGAATGGAGCGTAGCGACATCCTCAGAGAGTTTTTTGTGCGCTCTTTTTTTAAACGATTCACGAACATTTCGTGCACCTTGGTGGAAATGATATCCGGTGTATTAACGTAGATCTTTGTTGTTGCTAAGTCAGAATGGGTGAGTGCTTCGGAGATATCCTCAAGGGAAGCACCACCTTCACGGGCAAGTGTACCAAAAGTGTGGCGCAACTTGTGTGGGTGTAATTTAGCTAATTCTGGATGCCGATGATGGATCGACTTGATTCGGTAATTTAGGTAGTCAGAATGTAAGGGAACATTCATGTGACCACGAAAATCGGTATACGTGAATACAAATTGTTCAGATGTTTGTTCAATTCCAATCTGCGCTAACTCTTCAGCTTGTTGCGCTTTCCATTCTGCAATCTCACTAACCAGTTCTTCTGGAATAGTTAGTTGAGTGAACTTATGGCCTTTAGTATCTTTGAGCTGTTTAGATTTGGAAAGACTCTGAATGATGAATAGTGAATTAGTTTTTAAATCGATGTGGCGCCATTGTAGACCATAAGTTTCACTTTTACGGTCACCTACATGTAAGGTCAGTAAGAAAAGTAAGTGCTGCATTAATGTGATTTTGCCAGCTTGATAGTCTTCTTCTAGTGCTTCGAGCCAATCTAGCAGTTCTGGCGCCGTGAGTGCTTCTCCTTTCGCTTGACGTTGCCTTTTCAGCTGATCATGATAAGGAGACGCTATCATGTTTAATACCTTACCAACACGATTATATTCAATGTAATCCATTGCTTCTGCAAGCTCAAAAACTTGTCGAGTATAGCTCTTAATGTTACGAATATTGCTAAAAGTGGCAGATTTCATCGTTAGCTCGCTAATGATAACTTCTTTGTGATTATTTAAATAATTCAACGAGTAATTACCAAACATTGGTAGGATATGAAGTCTGAAAAGTGATTTTTGGTAATCAACAGTTTCTCTGGTTGGTACGACGTGTGTTCGAACAGTTGCACCTTTAACGTAAACATCCATGAAAACATTGTGGTAAAAGTCGCTGAAAGACATTTCTCCTTTGACTTGTAATGAACGGGGGCTATCATCCTTTCGTACTTGTTCAATTTGTAATAGTACATTCGCTTCTTGAACCTTGGCGGCCTTGAAGTTTGGCAGAGTTTTCCTATAGCGGCGTTTATTGTCGAAAAAAGGGTCTGAGCGTTTTCGGGTATTGCACCTCTACAAGATAACTTCCTGATTTTGTTTTGCTAATAGTCATAACTACATTCCTCCAAAAAATTAATTGAAATTAATCAGAGCGAACGTAAGGCTTCGAAATCATTTTACCTCGAATGATTTAATTCGTCAGCTCTATTCTTTAACCAGTCATCAACTGCTGGACGATCAAAGCGAACACAACCGCCAACAATAATTACCGGCAAGCCTTGAGCAATCCAATTATCTAATGTATTGTTAGCAATTTGTAAATAATCACATAAATCCTTTTTCTTTAGATAACGAGCACCGATTGCTGCATCTTCACGTACTTTTTTGACTTCACTCATAATTAGTTGGTAGATTTCTGAACGCAGCTTATTTTGTTGTTGGTCGCTAATAACGATTGTAAACTCTGAAGTAGCGATAATATCATCTCCAATCAAGTAAAAGGGGCTTTGGCTGCAGCGTTAAGAAAAACATCACTTCCTCTCGTAAGAAAAATACTGATTCTAGTTAATATTAGAACTTGTTACCCTGTTCCGTCACTAACGGACATAGGAATTTCACCTCTCCTGCTTACGTGGGAGCCTCGCGGAAGTATCATTATCTACTTAAATTGTACGATCACTAGTTAAAGATCATAATTGAGAAGTGGGTGGCGCTCGCGCTTGGGTCATGGCGTCCACCAATCAACAGTTCAAGAAAAGTAAGAAAGTTAGGGTAGCAATATTCAATTGTCAAAGGGCACGCAGCTCATGTTATCTGCTCACTATATACATACAAATAAAAATAAAAGATGAAACCAAAAAAGCAAATTAATCAAAAAAAGATTAACTTGCTTCTTCGTCGTTCTATAAATACCGCTCTAAATCAAATTTATAGACGGTGCGAATGAAATGTTCACTCAATATTTGATAACGATCCTCGTCAAATTTAAATTGACCCCAACAAGTGATGCTAATAATTAGTGGCTGAAATTCTTCCAATATCCGTGCCATGGCAAGGGGATCACCATGCTGTGCGGCGTAAATCGTTTCGGTATAATTCATCGCTGTTCGCTCTCCTAGAGTTAGATTTGGGTCGTCTAATTCTAGAGAGTGTGGGGGGAGATCGAATACTTATAGTTAAGCTAGTCGTAGAATTTTGCGCCGATTTTGCTTAACACCTTGCGATGTTGTTTGGAAATCGCTTGGCTACTAACATGAAAGATTTGGCCGATTGCCTTATCTGACAGTTGCTCAACGTACTTATAATAAAGCAGCTTCTTTTGTAAATCAGTTAATCTGGCTACTGACATAATTAGGCGTTCATTAACAAAATACTCTTCAAGATGGACAGCCTGTTCTGCTGTAAGCAACTTAACAATCGGTGGTCTTTCCTCAATTGGATACTCGACTGTTTCTTCATTCAACGACATTTGGGGAACCTGGTGTTGTTCTTGCGAATAGAGTGAGCGAGTTTTGTTTACGAGTGATAGCTTGGCGTAGTGTGAAAAAGCTTGTTTGACATCTTGATCAGACATGACGATTCCTCCTTTTACCAAGCAAATACTTAACAAGTATTAAACATGAAACCGTATTGATAAATTTTTTAGATTTTGTTTGATTGATATACCGAAAAATGTAGTTGCTCTTTCAAAATAGGGTAATTAACGAAATAACATCGTTAATTACCCTATAATTAAACAAGCCCTTTGATTATTTTGTTGCGACTGTTTTGAGAATCAAATAACATTTTCCAGTCCAAATTTTTAAATCACTCAAAATCAATTAAAAGCAAAGCGTACTGAAATATTGCATTCCAATTAGACAGGTTTTCGATTTAAGGGTAATAAATATTTTGTGTTTTGTTGTTCCCAATTTTGTGCTGCAATTTGGACCGCATCCCAAGGTGATCCGACTGGTGGTGAATAGGATAAGTCCAGATCGCTGATTTCAGCCACAGTCATATCATTAAAAATTGCTGTTGCAAAAATATCACTACGTTTAGCCACTTCACTACCATAATGACCAATTAGCTGTACACCTAAGAGCCGCCCAGTTTTCTTATCACCAGTAATTCTGATTCTAATTTTTTGAGAGCCGGGGAAATAGGCCTTATGATCATCAACAACGGTGGTTACCGTTAGAGGATCGAACCCTGTATGTATTGCCTCACTTGCTAATAACCCAGCTCGTGCAACCACTAAATCGAATACTTTTAAAACCTGTGTTCCGATACTACCTTTAAAGGCACGTTGAATACCTGCAATATTAAAGCCTGCAGTTCGTCCCTGTTTATGAGCAGTTGTACCTAATGGTAAATACGTTTTGCCTAGCAAATGGTGTTTTGTTTCTACTAAATCACCAGCCGCCCATATATCAGGTAATGAGGTATGCATATATTGATCAACCTTGATTGCACCTGCAATTCCCGTTGTTGCTCCAGCCTTAATAAGTAATTCGGCATTAGGTTGCACCCCAACTACAATTAACACTAAATCGAACTTATAAGCTTCTGACTTATGACGTTCATTTAAGCCAATAACTTCCACATTTCGATTGTTTTCGTTTATTTCTGAAACGGTTAAGCCAGTAACAACATTAACTGAATTCATAGATAATTTTCGATGAACAATTTGGCCTAAATCAGCATCTACAGTGGAAAGTATTTCTGTACTGCGCTGAAAAATAGTTACATCTAATTGGCGTTTTTTTAGGGCTTCTGCCATTTCAATCCCAATATAGCCCGAACCAACAATTGCCACTTCTTGAGTATCATTTGTAGCTAGATTTTTTTCGATTGCAAAGTAATCCGCCATTGTGTGCAGAACATGGACTTTGCGCGACTGTTGTGTTCGTGATAGATCAACACCCTTAATATGCGATAGCTTGGGTTTTGCCCCGGTTGCCACAACCAAGTGATTATAGTGATATACTTTTAACTCACCTGAAAGCGAATGTACCACAACTTCATGTTGCTGTGAGTCAATTTTTTCTGCAATCATGTTCATTTGAAACTTGACACCGGTCGCGGTCAATTTTTTCAAACCGCGATGAGCCAATGACCGCCAATTAGCTACCTCACAACTGATTGCATAAGGTAAACCACAAATTGACAAATTGGGATATTCATCTGCCAACAAAACTTGAACTTCGAGTTCTGGTTTTAGTTCTTTGGCTTTTAGGGCAGCTGAAACCCCTGCATCACTACCACCAATAATCAATAATTTTTCCGCTTTATTTGCCACTTATTTATTTCCTCCACACTTGTTAATGGACGCGTGCACGACTTAAATCTTGATGTAAATAATTTGAAAATTCCTGGAAGGTTGGATATCCACCTTGTTTAGTAATTATCCCATCAACTATGGTTATGGGTAAAATCGCAATCCCATATTTTTCTAGCAACGCCTGTATCTGATGATTACGAGCAAAAGCATCTGGATTTTGAGTGAGATTTCTACGGATAATCAGGTTCTTACCATCCGCATTAACATGTCGTTGAATCGCAGTTGTTTGAACTAATATTTTATTTACGCTAGGCCCACACACCGGTTGCACAACACATTGCTTCTTCAAATATTTTAATTTTAACCATGCTTTACCTCGCCGATTAAACGATGAAAACGTTCAAGCTCTTCCTCTACCTGTGTATAATCACGAAAATAACTGACTGCTAAATTGTTTAAAACTAATTGGTTTATTTTTATAAATGCAATTTTCACACGATATAGCTGCTGTTGGATCGTTGATTCGCCACTATATTGCAATTCAAGTAAATTGATTTCTTGATTGGCTTGAATCAAATAAGCAGCAGCAATTGATCCTATTTCCGTCTTTGCAGCTTGACTCACTAAAGTGTCAATTATGCTTAAACTACTTTCCAACAAATTTTGCTGTTCATATTTAGTTTGTATCATAATAAACCAGCCTTTCTTAACCGAAAATACTTAATGATAACCATAAGCCGCATAAAGTAATGAATAAAACTGGAATTGTGATCGTGATACCAATTTTAAAATAAGTTCCCCAAGCAATTTTGACGCCTTTTTGCGCCAAAACATGTAACCATACTAAGGTGGCTAGTGAACCGATTGGTGTGATCTTTGGTCCTAGATCGGAACCAATAATGTTTGCATAAACTAAGGTTTGGTGCATTAGTCCCGATACATTGGCGCCTTTGATCGACAAGGCATTGATCATGACTGTTGGCATATTATTCATCGCTGATGATAAGAACGCTGCTAAGTAACCCATGCCCATAGTTGCCACGAAGCGGCCGCCAGTGGCCATTTTAGCGATCACACCGGCAAGTAGCGCCGTTAAACCGACATTTTGCAATCCATAAACCACCACGTACATCCCCAGCGAAAAGAAGACGATGTTCCATGGTGCGCCTTTAATGACTGCCCGCGTGTCCACTTGCGGGCTTTGTTGACCGACCAACAAGAAAATCAAGGCGATCGTCAAGGCAATAAATGAGACCGGAATATTTAGAAAACTGCTACTAAAGTAGCCGATCAATAGCGCCGCCAAAACGACCCAAGAGAATTTAAATAACCGTTGATCCTTGATCGCCGATTTTGGTTCAGCGACTTGACTGACATCATAGCGCTTAGGTAGCGCTTTGCGGAAATATAAGTATAAAATGCTGATACTAGCAACTAAGGAGAACAGATCCGGGAGCCACATTCTCAGTGCATACTCGGAAAACGTAATTCCGAAAAAGTCGGCAGAGACAATATTAACTAGATTACTGACGACTAAAGGTAACGAGGTGGCATCGGCAATAAAGCCACTGGCAATAATAAACGGGAAAACTTTTTTTTCATCAAAATGTAACGCACGGACCATGGCTAAAACGATCGGGGTCAAAATCAACGCGGCGCCATCATTGGCAAATAGTGCCGCCACGATCGCACCTAAAACGGCGATCAAAATGAACATCCGTACGCCATTGCCTTTAGCCAACCGCGCCATATGCAACGCGGCCCACTCGAAAAAGCCGATCTCATCTAAAATCAATGAGATCAAAATAATCGCGACAAACGATAAAGTGGCGTTCCAAACGATTCCCGTAACAGTGCCCACATCTTGAAGCGTGACGACCCGAAATAATAGTGCCAGTAATGCGCCACCAATTGCGGTCCAGCCGATCGATAACCCTTTAGGCTGCCAGATAACAAATAATAACGTGAGTAAAAATATAAAAACGGCTAAAAAAACTTGCATAATTTCCTCCAACGACCAAAATCAGGGTACCACTACCCTGATCAACTGATTTTTATTTAAATAGTTAATAACGTTTGTTCAAAATTAGGTTGCCATTGTTCCACCGCAAAATAATCGGCCGAAATGGCTTTGACTTTTTCGATCCATTCAACTTCATTTTGGGCACGCGCCTGTAAACACGGATGCGTGGTTTGTGTGGCTAACATACTTTGATTGACCAGCCACCAGGTATGCGCGATCTTTGCGCGCTTCAAGTCTTCATTAAGCCGCATTGATTCGTAGACCGGCGTGGTTTCTGGTAAAGTCACCATCACGATCTCGGTCTGAGCGGGATCTTGCAACCTTGGTAATAGCTCAATAATGGCCTGTGGCACATCACCAGCTGTGCGTTGCACTTCCTTAGCATAGCTTTGCGTTGAATCCAGCAGCAACAAAGTGTGCCCAGTTGGTGCGGTATCGATCACCACCACATCGCTGTCATTTTGCGCCACAATATTGGCAAAAGCGCGGAAAACGGCAATTTCTTGCGTGCAGGGTGACCGCAGATCTTCGGCGACGTAATCGACGTCAGCCGACTGCATCGTCTGCCGTGCCGCAGCTAACACTTCAGCTTGATAATCCTGCAACACTTGTTGTTCGTCAATATGACTGATCGTAACTGCTGGATCATCTGTTTTGAAAAAATCAAGATGATCGGCGGGATCAGTGGTCGCTAAGTGCACCGTTTTATGTTGGGCGACCAGCTTTTGCGTAATTTGGACTGCAACCGTTGTTTTACCGACACCGCCTTTACCCATTGTAAAAATGATTTTTTTATTCGTTTTGATCAGATCAGCAACGATCCGATCTAAGGTGGGATAATCATTGTTCAGCGGCGGATAAGCTGCCAATACCGGTTGTTCTGCTTGTAAAACTAAGCGCAATTTATCTAGGCCAGTCACATTATAGGCCCGCAATGGGACCTCATATTGGGTAAATTCCTTTAAAATCGCCGGCATCTGCTGCAAATCAGCTTGTTGTTGCGTATAAATAGCTTGCGAATCCTGATCCATTGGTGCCTTAAGCGTCCCATTAATGATCAATTGTTGATTTTGCATCCCGATTGCAGCTAGTTCCTGAGCCGCCCGGGCCGCCTCAAGTAACGCTGTCTTTTGTGGTCGTGTGACTAACATTAAGGTAGTCAACTCGCTATTACTCAGTGTTGCTACGGCCTTGGCGTAAACGGCTTTTTTATCACCCATGCCTGCTAATTGACCGAGACAAGAAGCACCGCGATCATTTTCAGCTAAATAATTATTCCACGCCGCGGGTAGTTGCAACATCCGTAAGGCATGGCCAGTCGGTGCCGTGTCAAAAATAATATAATCAAAACGCTGGTCGATCGTCGGATCAGTTAGGAAATTGGCAAACTCATTAAACGAAGCGATCTCGACGGTACAAGAGCCGGATAGTTGTTCTTCCATGTTTTTAACTGCGGCATCAGGCAATACCCCGCGGTAAGGGCCAACAACACTTTCCCGGTACTCACCAGCAGCCGTCACCGGATCGAAATTAGCGGCAAATAGGCCGGGCACCCCGTTGATTGCCTGTGGTTTATTAGTTAATTCTGTATTGAAAACATCTTGTAAATTACTGGCTGGGTCGGTGGAAACCAACATAACTTGCTTACCAGCATCGGCTAAATTGATTGCCGTGGCGCTGGCCGTTGTCGTTTTACCCACGCCGCCTTTACCGGTAAAAAACAAGTAATGCGTTAAATGTGCTTTTTGTGGTTGATAGTCTTGCATCGATATCCTCCTCAGTTATATAGATGATTGTCTATACATTATTTAAAAAGAAATGGCCGTGCCATCTCTTAAATTAAGTAAAATCAACAACAGCCACTGGCACCGCCACAGCAACCACCTGACTGCTCAGCCGGCACAAAAACCAGCCCCGTATAGTCAGATAACTCGTCAATAGTTGGATAAGCACCAGTTTTAACGATCTGCCCATCAACAACGGTGATCGGCAATACGGCATCGGGATCATCCTTGATTGCTGCTAAAATATCAGCCCGTTCGCTAAACACGTCAGGATTATTACTGAGATTGTAACGATCGGCTTCAATCGTTTTAACGCCTTGCAGCGCATCAAAAGCTGACGTGATCATTAAAAGAGCAGGATCAACGGACGGACCACAAAGGCCAGTCGAGCAGCACATTGCTGGTTCAAATAATTCAATTTTTTTCATTAGTTACAACAACCTTTCCGGAAGCACACGCTGTACAAGTCACATCATGACAGACACACTGATCATCACTGGACAATAATTGTGCCGTATCTTGTTTAAAGGTCGCCATGAATTCGGCCTGTAGCGTATAATGCTGCCATTTACCTTCTTTACGTGCGGCCACGATACCTGCATTTTGCAATACTTTCATATGGTGGGATAAGGTCGGCTGTGAAAAGTCAAAATGCTCTAAAATATCACAGGCGCACAAAGAGCCACAAGAAAGCAGATCAATAATTTTCAAACGATTGGGATCAGCCATTGCTTTAAGCATTTGAACATACTTTTGATAGTCCATTTGTAAACCTCGATTCCACGATTTAAGCTAATTTATTAGCCAAGTCCAACTCCTGGCAGTGACCAAGACCGTACATTATAAATATAGACGCGCATCTATGTTTGTAATATAGACCTATGTCTATGCAAACGTCAAGCATTATTTAAAATCAACATAGCATCTATTAACAAACCTTTGATTTTAGTTTTAATTACATTAGGATAATTAAGACTATTTTACAATTCAAATAAGTATGTATACACGACATTCAAATTGAGTGCCGCGTTTTTATTTTCTACAAACCGGACTTGATTGTCCAGTTTGAACCTGACTTTTCTAAAACAAGTGTGTACTGCGAATACTGGATCATATCCGTCTCACTATCGAGAAACTTAACAGTTGCGTCAACTTGAATATTGTCACCTTGACGATGGAATGTGGGATTAACTAATTCCGCAAACCGATAGTCTTTATTTAACGGTTTCGTACCACCAGCAACGTAATATTTTAGTTCATTGGCGGTGCCACTTGGATAAAGAGTAAAGAAAGTTGTTAGAAACTTAGTGATGCTACCAGTGGTTTCAGCGTTAATTGTGCTATCCGTTTGAAGTTGCTTTTCGGCTATTTTGGCCTTAGTCGGAGCGGCCGCGATTGTTGGATTAGTGAAAATCACCATATCACCATCTTTATTCTTCATAACGTTCAAGGAGTAGGTGGACTCGATTGGTTTTGGGCCCCCTTTTTTATTATCTTGTACTATACAGTATGGTGTGACAAATAAATGCAAGTGTTTGTATAAAAATATCTTGTATGGACCTTTTGTTCAATTTTTAATGTTCACAATCTGGACATAATCAGTTGGGCTGTTTTAAAATAATTGGTTTAAAATTCAAACTACAAATTAACTCCATAAATGGAATTTACAATGAACATAGAAAGCGAGGTTTTTGAATATGATTATTATAGGACTAATGGTTTTTGCACTGATGTTATTAGCCGTATTTCATATACGACAAGAATCACGACTGTTGTGGAAGTCTAACTATATGGTAATTGTTGCAGCAAGTAATATTTTATTTTTAATTCTTGCTTTCATTATGTGGATTCCGGCTAGAAATAGTATATTACTCAGCTCTTTATTGGCTATTCTAATAGTACTAGGCTTTATGTCGGGAGTTAGTGGTGTAGCTCAAGATGGATTTATGTTACCAAGTTTGTTGCCAACATTAATAAACTTTAAGGATATTCAACAATTAACAATGACAAATAAGCAGATCACATCTGGAAAAATAATTCTAGTAGTGACTGGTCAGTCAAAGCAAAATAAAAGGTTTAACCTCATTTTTAATGAAAATTCGGTTGAACTACAACACTTTATTACTAAAAATACGGCTGATCACGTTTCCATCCAAGGACGTGAATAATTTTTTGACATTATGGTTTACAAATGTAATCGTAAATGTTATGTTATAGCTATAATCAATAGAGGTGATTATTTTGTTAGATTACGAGGTAAAAGATAATTGTATTGGTTGTGTAACTAATGCTGAGTACGAAATTTTGCGAATTATCTGGCATTATCCCGGGATTTCAACTAAAGATATTTACCAGGCAATCCGGCGACGACAAACTTGGCGGCCCAGCACTGTTAAAACATTACTATTTCGACTCGTAAGCAAGTCCTTGGTTACTAAAGATACCTATTATCATCAGGCCCATTATTATGCCCAATATAGTGAATCGATAGTTGTCTCTGTTTTTATTCAAAGATTACTTTCAAGACGGGAAACGTTGTCGCCAGAAGAATTTTTAGTACTTGTAGAAGCTAATTTGCAAGAAGGTCAAACTGATGATGGTGAGTTAAAAATAAATGAAAAAAATTAGACTAATTTTAGGTGGAATATGCTGTGAAAATGCTGTAAAAACAATATTTTTTGAGTTACATTCAATTGACGGAGTGGAGGAAACCCATTTTGATTTAGCGAGTCACTCTGTATTGATTTATATGCAGATAAAGGCTTTATCAGTAATAGAAAGTAAGTATCAAGCTGATAACTTAATAGAGGTGTAAAAATGAAAAATAATAAATTGCATTCAAAGCAACATCCTGATCGCAATATGAAATCAATGAATGATCATATGGATATGGAATCTAGCAGCGGCGATATAATGCAACATGGCGGACAAATGATGCACATGGGAAATATGAAACATAAGTTTTGGGTTTCTCTAATTTTTTCGCTTCCAATTATTGCATTATCACCAATGATAAAGTTCAGTTTTATGCCAAGTTTAACTTTTCCTGGTTCAGAATGGCTAGTGCTAATTTTAGCCACTTTTCTATACGTTTATGGTGGAGCACCTTTTATTAAGGGGGCAAGAGCAGAATTAAAGCAAAGAAAACCAGAAATGATGACACTAGTTGCACTGGGTATAACAGTATCTTATTTTTATAGTCTTTATGCATTCACAATTAATCAATTCTTTGTATCAAACGCGCACGTTATGGATTTTTTTTGGGAGCTGGCGACCTTGATTGATATTATGTTATTAGGTCATTGGATTGAAATGAATGCTGTTATGGCTGCTGGTAATGCCCTTGAAAAAATGGCCGCTCTATTACCCAATACGGCTACTGTTATCACGGATAATGGTGATCATATTGAAAAACCGTTAAATGAGGTTGTGATTGGTGAATCAGTTATTGTTAAGGCGGGAGAGAAAATACCTACCGATGGCGTTGTTCTTACTGGTAATACAACTGTAAATGAGGCGTTAGTAACTGGCGAATCTAAAGCAGTAGCTAAAGTAGAAAATGATAAGGTGATTGGTGGTTCTACCAATGGCTCGGGTTCTATCATGGTTAAGGTGACCGGTACTGGCCAGTCAGGTTATTTAGCACAAGTTATGCAAATGGTCAGTAATGCACAAAAAGAACAATCTAAGGCGGAGGGGATTGCTGACAGGGTTGCTGGACTATTAGTTTATGCTGCCGTTAGTGTAGCAATTCTTACTTTTATAGTATGGTTATTGATTTCGGGCGACTTTAACATGGCGTTAGAACGCACTGTTACAGTTTTAGTTATTGCTTGTCCTCATGCTTTAGGGCTTGCCATCCCATTGGTAGTTGCACGCTCGACTTCAATAGGGGCCCAAAACGGATTATTAACTAGAAAACGTCAGTCATTAGAAGACGCCACTAAGTTAGACGTAGTTCTCATGGATAAGACAGGGACCTTGACAGAAGGTGATTTTGCTGTCAATGAATACAAGGCGACCGATACAATATATTCAGACGCACAAATTTTATCACTGATGGGGTCACTTGAGTCTGGTTCAAGTCACCCATTGTCAGTAGGAATATTATCAAAAATAAAAGAATTAAATTTAAAGATAATGTCTGCGGAAAATATTCAAAACATTCCTGGAGTTGGTATACAAGGCGAAATAAATAAAAAAAATATGACAATTGTCAACGAAAAATATTTGCGTGAAAATAAAATTAAGTATGATAAAAAGTTAGTTAATGGCTTAGCATCTGCAGGCAACACGGTTAGTTTTCTTCTTGTTGCTAATAAAAACGTGGGCTTTGTCGCCCAAGGAGATCAAATTAAATCAGCAGCAATAACCTTGATCGATGGCCTTAAAACACAACATATTCGTCCGGTTATGTTGACTGGTGATAATCAACAAGTGGCTCAATTGGTAGCTGCCCAACTTGGTATCGCCAAAGAGGACGTACATGCTGAATTAAAACCTGATGATAAAGAAAAAATTGTTCAGCAATATCAAAGTAGGGGACTTAAAGTTGCCATGGTTGGTGATGGGGTTAATGATGCGCCGAGTCTTGTCCGTGCAGATGTAGGAATCGCTATTGGTGCAGGAACTGATGTTGCAGTGGATTCTGCCGATATTGTATTAGTGCGAAGTGATCCGTCCGACATTTTGAATTTCTTAAAATTAGCAAAACATACGACTAGAAAAATGATACAGAACTTGTGGTTTGGTGCGGGTTATAATATTTTTGCTATTCCGTTGGCCGCTGGGATACTAGCATTTGTTGGCATTGTATTAAGTCCTGCTTTAGGCGCAATTCTGATGGGGATTTCAACTGTTGTTGTTGCCATCAATGCTCAAACGTTACGAATTAGAAAGTAAGACAGGGGGTTAATGCTGTGCGACACAGGCAATTTTATTTAATACTCATTAGTTTTATTGTCGTCGTAGTTGTGCTTAATGCGTTTTGGCTAATTAAATTTAAACAATCGCCAGTTAAGGGCGGAATGATGTCAAATACGAACTCACGAATCAGCAATAACCAAGAAAAACAACACAGATTGATTGTTCCACCAGTCCTAAAGCCTGATTCAATTGATAATAATAATATTTACTACACTTTACGCGCGCAAACTGGAGTAACGCAGTTATTATCTGGGAAAAAGACTAAAACGTATGGCTATAATGGTTCGTTTCTTGGACCAACAATTCGAGTTGAAAAAGGAGTAAATATTTATATTCGTACGCAAAATCATTTAAAACAATCGACCTCTTTTCATTGGCATGGTGCAATTTTGCCAAGCTCAAGTGATGGTGGGCCACATCAAACTGTTGCAGCGGGCCAGAGTAGACTAATAAATTTCAAAGTTAATCAACCAGCAGCAACGCTTTGGTATCATCCTCATGCTGTTGGCAGTACGGCTATTCAGGTTTATAAAGGACTAGCTGGCTTCTTGTTGGTTGATGATCAAAATAGTAGGCGAATAAAGTTACCCAAAACTTATGGTAAAGATGATTTTCCAGTTGTTGTACAGGATCGAAACTTTGATAAAAATAACCAATTGAATTATAGGCAGGCTGCATCTAGTAATGGGACATTAGGTGATAAATTATTAGTAAATGGTACTCAGAATCCATATATCGAAACAACAACTAAATATATTCGATTACGCCTATTAAATGGTTCCAATGCCCGTAAATATATTTTTAAACTCAATGATGGTAGACCTCTTTACCAGATTGGTACCGATGGTGGATTTTTAAAAAAGCCAGTTCCAGAGAAACAAATTATACTAACACCTGGAGAGCGGGCAGAAGTCGTCGTGGATTTAGGTGGTTACTCGCAGGGAAGTCAGGTCAAGCTAAAGTCTAAGGAAAGTAGCGTTCTGACAATGAGGATAAAGAGCAATCGTGGAGGAGAAGCAAAATTACCCCATCGACTAACGAATATTCAGTCGGTCAATAATTTCAATCGAAAAGTTGTTCAAAACATCACCTTATCTGGTATGGGACATATGGTAAGCATCAATAATAAGCAGTTTTCAATGAAACGAATTGATATAAAGGTAAAACAAAATACGACACAAATTTGGAAGATTAGTAACAAGGATAATATGATGGGTGAGATCCACCCTTTTCACATCCATGGCGTTCAGTTTCGGTTATTGAGCGTTAATGGCAACACACCCGCAAGTAACATGCAAGGGAGAAAAGACACAATTATGACAAGACCGGGGAACCAATATAAAATTATGATTAAATTCACGCAACCTGGGGTTTTTATGTATCATTGCCATAATCTTGAACATGAAGAGACCGGAATGATGGGCCAAATTCAAGTTGTGCCGTAACGGTCACTTAATTCGCTTAATGAAATTACGCCAAGTCTGCTTAATGCTGTCAAGTTGTTGTGGTGGAATTAAACCCAGCATCATGATGAATAGTAGCAGTGGGCAGAAGATAATTAGAAGAATTGTTGCTAGCATCCACATATTTGTTCACTTCTTTTTCTTTTTGATAATTATGCCAGAGATGTATGGAGATTATGTGCAAAATATATGGAGATGAAAAAATTTGACTAAAATTTTAGTTGTCGATGATGAAAAGAAAATTGTAGATATAGTTACCGCCTATTTAATCGCACAAAAATTTGAAGTTGAGGTGGCCTACTCGGGAACGGAAGCTTTGACCAAGTTTTATAAATGGCAGCCTAACCTGGTGGTGCTTGATCTTATGCTACCAGATTTAGATGGTAATGAAGTGACCAGAAGAATACGGCAAGATAGTAAAACACCGATAATTATGTTGACGGCAAAATCAAGTGATGAAAGTATTGTTAACGGATTGCAATCTGGCGCCGATGACTATGTAGTTAAGCCTTTTAGTCCACGAGTGGTAGTAGAACGGATAAAAACCGTACTACGACGTGTCACAGAAGAACAAGCGGAAAAAGTTATCTCCTTTAACAATGGACAGTTAAAAATCAAATTAGAATCGCAACAAGTTTTTGTCCATGATATGGAGATTGCACTGACGCATACAGAATATGATATTCTTGCAACAATGGCGAACTATTATCGACAAATATTTACCCGTGAACAGTTAATCGATTTAACTAGAGGAATTGACTATGACGGACTAGATCGGATGATTGATTCTCATATTAAAAATTTACGACGAAAAATTGAAAGTGATAATACTAAGCCGGTTTATATAATAACGGTTCATGGCCGAGGCTACCGTTTTGGTGGGAGTAAAGATGAATGAAACGACAGATTCGGACACAGCTAATAATCTCTTTTATATTTTTGGTGTTATTGATCGTAGGTTCAATTAGTTTAATGACCATGAGTTTAGTTAGTGATCATTTTGACAAATATGTGCAGAAAAAACATGATACAACGCTCACCGCATATAAAAACGAATTAAAGGTTAGTTATCTGATCAACAATGGTACTTGGAAACCGGCCAAAGTTAAAAAGATCGGTGTTAGAGCATTGCAAGATGGTCTTATTTTGGTTTTGAAAAATACTGACAATAAAATAATATGGGAACCAAGTCAAACCTTGTTACATAGGGCTACTAATACCAAAAATATAGATAGTATGAACAAAAAAAATGGAGCTATCAAGATTAATTCCAAAAAAGTCGCCCTAGTACAATTCTCACATAATGATGCTTTAGGGTATACACGACATGATGTCGCATTTATCAATGATTTACGAATTAGTTTGGCCGGTATTTCAATCTTTGTATTTTTAGTTGCAATAGTCATTGCAGTATGGATAGCTCGTGATCTAAGTAGACCGTTACGACAAATTGTATCCTTTACTCAGGCGGTAGCGTCTGGGGATTATCGAAACCAGTTACCGCAACAAACACAAATCGTAGAGGTAAATGCGCTAGTAAATGTAACTAACGAACTTTCACGCCAGTTATCCAAGAATCAGGCGCTACGGGAGCGTTTGTCTTCCGATATTGCTCATGAATTACGCACGCCATTAACAACGATTCAGGGTTCGCTAGAAGCGATGATCGATGGAATCTGGCCAATTGATGAGGCAAGATTGGTTAGTTTAAATGATGAAGTTATACGGTTGACCCACTTGATCAATAATATTGAAAATATTGCTTCAATTGAACATCGCGAGGATAAGTTAATCAAAGTTGATACTGATCTTAGTAAATTGATACAGCAGGTTTTAAATAATTTTCAAAGTAATCTTGAGGAGAAAAGAATAACGCTTGATTACCAGACGGAAAAAATCATCGTTGCAATTGACCCAAATAAAATAAATCAGGTTATTACCAATTTATTGTCAAACGCCATAAAATTTACACAAACAAAGGGCAAAATAATAATTAAGTTAAAACATGTAGCAGATAATGTTGTTTTAACTATTGAAGACAACGGTAGTGGAATTGCAGAAAAGGATGTCCCACATGTATTTGATCATTTCTATATGGCTGATCCAGCACGAAATCGCCAACAAGGCGGCCAAGGGATTGGTTTAGCAATTGTTAAAGCAATCGTGGTGGCTCATGGTGGCTCAGTTTCTGTGGACAGTGAATTAGGTGTTGGGACTATTTTTACAGTTAAACTACCATTGAATAATTAGGAGGGAATGATCATATGGGAGCACTAAACCCGATCGCGTTTAAATTAGGACCTTTTCTGGTTCATTGGTACGGTATTATTATTGCAAGTGGGGCAGTACTTGGTGTGCTGCTTGCAATTAACGAAACTAAGCGACAAAGGATTTCTGCAGATGACATTTATGATTTAGTATTCTGGGCATTGCCAATTGGATTGATTGGCGCACGAATCTATTATGTCATTTTTGAATGGCAGTATTATTCACAACATTTAAATGAGATCATTGCGATTTGGCAAGGGGGTATTGCCATTTATGGTGGCCTAATTGCTGGTGGGATTACATTGATCGTCTTCTGTCGGCAGCGTAGCTTATCAGTTTGGCAGGTCCTAGATGTTGTTACGCCAGGCATTATGTTAGGTCAAGTTATTGGAAGATGGGGTAACTTTGTTAACCAGGAGGCCTTTGGGTCTGCTGTTTCACGCAGTTTTTTGCAGCAGTTACACTTGCCTAACTTTATCGTGCAACAGATGTACATTGGCGGTGCATATCATCAACCAACTTTTTTATATGAATCAGTATGGAATTTTGTTGGCTTGATCTTACTCCTTAGTTTACGGCATAAAAGAGGTCTGTTTAAACGGGGAGAAATTGCGTTAAGTTATGCGATTTGGTATTCATTTGGTCGATTTTTTGTTGAAGGAATGCGAACTGATAGCTTGTATCTATTTGGCCAAGTACGTGTGTCACAATTATTATCATTGATTGTTTTCATTGTGATGCTCAGTATCTTTGTTTATCGACGGAAACAGCAAAAACCTTCTAATTATTTAATTGATTAATTAATAATGTAAAAGAAAGCGAGGCTAAATTATGATTAATCTGTATTTTCATACTAGTGATCCGGCAAAACGAAAAATGCTCGATTGGTTTCATGATCAAAAAATTGATGTACAGATCCGTAATATTATGCAAAAGCGATTAACTGAATTAGAAATTAGGCACTTGTTTTTGCTATCCGATAATGGTAGCGATGATTTGATTGCAATACGTTCGAAGGCTGTTCAAGGACACGTTTTTGATAAGGGTCTAACATTTAATCAATTAGTGATTGCGGTATATCAGCACCCCAAAATTTTAAAGAACCCGATTGTGTTTAATGAACAAAGCCTGGTTACGGGATTCAGTATTGAGGATATCGGTGTTTTTGTACCATCAAAACAGCGGAAGCGTGAGCGATTGTCATTACTTGGTAAATTATATACTGCAGAATTTGGTAAAGTTTCTTGAATTGACCAGGGCTTTACAACAGAATAAATTTTTTTGCTTTTTGTGTTTACATTTGTAAACTTAAGAGGTATGATATTTGCATCGTTTACAAGTGTAAACGTAAGGGAGTGATGAACCTGAATGAAATTGACGGTCACAATGGAAAAACTTATAAATGCTTCAACGTAATTAACTGTAATTGCTTGTTTAATAAAAAGATGGTTGTCGTATGACCGAATAAAATTAATTTTTATAAAAAAAGGAAGTCTGATCATGGATAAAATTTTGGTAACAATAGTAGCTGGTTTGCTAGTTGGATTTATTGTTTGGTGGTTCTTCGGTAAACATACAGCTAAGGAGGTTGCGGCAGATATAACGGATAATAGACAGGATGTCAATGTGATTGTTAGTGGTGGTTATACGCCTAGTACCGTAATTTTGAAGCGCGGAGTTCCTGCCCAAATAACCTTTAATCGTAAAGATCCATCTAGTTGCTTGGAGCAAGTAGTTTTTGAAGATTTTGGTATCAATGAATTTTTACCACAGAATAAGGATCATGTGATCGATATTGATACAAGTAAATCCGGTGAGTATGACTATGCTTGCGGAATGAATATGTTTCATGGAAAAGTAATTGTAAAATAAGCAAGCTTATTAAAAATATTGGAGGTAATCGTTATGACAGATAAGAAACAAAGCATTATGGTAATCGTTGATGGTGGCTATCATCCAGATGCTGTAGAACTAATCAAGGGGATCCCTGCAGAAATCACTTTTAAAAGAATCAGCGAAAAAGGCTGTGTCGATACAATTGTTTTGCCGGAACTTGGTATCAAACAATTTCTGCCAATAAATGAACAACAAACTTTTTCAATTAATACTGATAAGGCCGGCGAATATCAATTTCATTGTGGTATGGATATGGCCTACGGAAAGGTGGTTATAAAATGAATATAAGAAATCGATTTATATTTTCTTTGATTGTTTCCACTCCAATATTAATAAATATGGTTGCTAGCCCTTTTGGCTTTGAGTTACCAGGAGGTATGTGGACGCAGTTTCTACTGACAACCGCAGTAATGGCTGTCTCTGGTCGGTCATTTATACAAAGTGCTTGGGCATCATTTCGGCACCACCATGCTAATATGGACACTTTAGTAGCGATTGGGACTGGAACAGCCTATTTATACAGCATTTATGCAATGTTTAATAACCAAGATGTTTTCTTTGAAGACGCAGCACTTGTTATTACACTAATTCTATTAGGACAAGTTTTTGAAGAAAATATGAAACGTAGTGCATCAGGTGCAGTAGCTAAGTTACTAGATTTACAGGCAAAAGAGGCAGAGGTTTTGCGCAATGGTGAGATTGTAAAAATTCCAATGGCAGAAGTTGTTGTCGGTGATATTCTTCGCGTTAAACCAGGTCAAAAAATTGCTGTAGATGGTGTTATTACCGAGGGTAGTTCAACAATCGATGAGTCGATGGTTACAGGTGAAAGCATACCAACCGAGAAAAAAGTTGGCGATTCAGTGATTGGTTCAACAATGAATAGTACAGGAACATTTATGTTTAGAGCTAGTAAGGTTGGTGATGATACATTATTGGCGCAAATTGTTGAGATGGTCAAAAAGGCTCAAACAAGTCATGCACCGATTCAAAAAACCGTTGATAAAATTTCTGATATTTTTGTTCCCGCTGTTCTAATTATCGCTATTCTGGCCTTTTTCGTTTGGTATGTTTTACTTGGAGCTAGTGTAGTGACTGCCATGTTATTTACTGTTTCTGTGATTATTATTGCTTGTCCATGTGCACTAGGAATTGCTACCCCCACAGCTCTAATGGTTGGTACAGGGCGGAGTGCAAAGATGGGGATTCTGATTAAGAACGGTGAAGTGCTAGAGGCAGTTAATACGATCAAAACAGTTGTTTTTGATAAAACAGGAACAATCACTGTGGGTAAACCAAAGGTGACGGATATTGTTGGCGATGAGCAAGCGGTATTGAATGTGGCAGCCAATCTAGAAATTTCTTCGGAGCATCCTTTGGCGGCGGCTGTTTTAGAAAAGGCTAAAGAGCAAGGCATCACTCCCAATACTGCACAAGGTTTCAAAGCGATTGAGGGTAAGGGAGTCAAGGCACAAATCAATGGTAAAGAAGCCTTTATTGGTAATGATAAGTTACTTGATAATTATAAACTTACCGATCAATTAACGGTTAAGATGGTACAACTACAAAGCGAAGCTAAAACCGTAGTGATCGTTGGCTACGATAATGAAATTATCGGGTTAATTGCTATTCAGGATGCACCAAAGCAAAGCTCGGCTACAGCAATTGCGGCACTTAAGAAGCGTGGCCTACGTCCGGTGATGCTGACTGGTGATAACGAACGAGTTGCTCGTGCAATTGCTGATCAGGTTGGCATTGATGAGGTCATTGCTGATGTTTTACCCGGCGATAAGGCTGATCACGTTAAACAACTTCAACAACAAGCACCAGTAGCCTTTGTTGGTGATGGTATTAACGATGCGCCAGCATTAACAACCGCTGATGTCGGCATTGCCATGGGTTCTGGTACGGATATTGCAATTGAATCTGGTGGCATTATCTTAGTTAAGAATAATCTGTTAGATGTTGTCAATGCACTCGAGTTGAGTCAAAAAACGTTTAATCGAATTAAGTTAAATCTGTTTTGGGCGTTCATTTATAACTCATTAGGTATCCCCGTTGCTGCTGGTATTTTTGTTGGACTAGGGCTGATCTTGAGTCCAGAATTAGCCGGTCTAGGAATGGCATTAAGTTCATTATCAGTTGTTGCCAGTTCATTGATGCTCAATAGAACCAAATTAACTACGGTAACTGCGTAAATTGGAGGATACAAAGTGGAAAATCAAAATTCAAAAAAAGCAACGGTGCTGACTGTAGTGGTCGCAGTTGTCTATACTATTATAGCTGTATTTGTTGGAATCCTTTTATTGAATGGTCTATAAACATGGTTAGATCATTTAGATTTTCTAGAACTTCGTTAAAAATAACTTAGCGTATTTTTGAGAGGATGAGAAAAATGCAATCGCGAAGATTTAGAACCTGGTGGATTAGCTTAGGCGTGATTTTAATAGCGCTTGCGGCCGTTGGTGCAATAAGTGTTGAAACCTATAATAGTTTGGCTAAACAGAATCAAGAAGTCGAGGCGCAATGGAGTCAAGTGGAAAATGTGATGCAACGCCGCTACGACCTGATTCCTAACTTAGTAAGTGCAGTTAAGGGCAGCATGAGTCAGGAACAAAAAGTTTTTGGTCAGATTGCTGATGCACGGAAAAGTTACGGTAGCGCAACAACAGTTAAAGAAAAAGCCAAGGCCGATAATAAAATCAATAGTTCAGTTGGTACTTTAATCAATGTGATCCAAGAAAATTATCCTAATTTGAAGTCGAATGCTAATGTTGCGACATTGATGACCCAGCTGGAAGGATCGGAAAATCGCATTGCGGTTGAGCGGCGTCGGTATATTCAACAAGTTAAGACTTACAATCAAAATGTAGTTACTTTTCCCAAAAATATTTTTGCTTCTACGATGGGTTTAGGCCAGAAAGCTGAATTCAAAGCAAATTCGAATGCTGATAAGGCACCTAAAGTTGATTTAGACAACTAGGAAGTGGACATCGTGAACCGAAAAAGAACGAATGCGTGGCTATGGTTGTTATTACCTTTTTTGCTGCTACTTCAAACAACTTTTGTCCAGGCGGCCAGTTTACCTAGCATACCGACTGATAATTATTTTGATCAAGTAAATTTACTAAATTCACAGACACAAGATTTGGTTAGTACAAAGAATCAACAATATGCCGAAACCAAGGACAAACCGCAAATTATGTTGGCGGTAGTAAAATCTACTGGTGATTCTGATGTCGATCAATATGCGGCCGATTTATTTTCAAAGTGGGGTATTGGTCAAAAAAAACTGGATAATGGTATTTTAATTCTTTATGCCTTAAATGATGGGAAGCGTAATGTTCGTGTTGAAGTAGGTTACGGATTAGAAGATGTCGTCACAGATAGCCAGGCTGGACAAATTTTAGCCAGTAATAAAAGTCAGTTAAAATCTACCGCAACTGAGACTGTCAATCAGGGATTGCAAAAAACGTTCAGTAGTATCACAACATTGGTCGACAGGCATTACGGATACAAGAATGATAGAAAATCTGATAAGGGTTATCAAAATAGGATGAATTCCAATCGTAGTATTTTCAACGTGAAGAATATTCTACAACTTGTTGGCCTGATTATTGTTATTGGATTTATGTTCAGTCCTTGGGGGCGCAGTTGGCAATTATGGTCCATCTTAGCCTGGCTCTTTAATAACAATGATCATTTTGGTGGTTTCGGTGGCGGCGGTTCTTCTAGCGGTGGCGGTTCATCTGGTGGCGGTGGTGCAAGTATTTAGGTCATGAGATTGGTGTATGGTTAATGGTTTTGGATGATTATCACTTAAATAGAATCATAATTTTATTTAGAACTTGCTTTAATAGACGTCGTCGTACCATAGCAGAATTGAATGTAAAGCTGTTTATTTCATAATTTCTAAAAATAAAATTAGAAAAAGAGAGAAGCGAGTAGTGTATGATTTTTAGCGAATTATTGCAGCAGGCGCAAAACATAGCCGCAATATCAAATTCAAGAATTGGTGTGGAACGAGAAAGTCAACGCGTAAGCCTGAACGGAAAATTAGCCGTTACAAATCATCCAAACGTACTTGGTAGCCGCCAATTCCATCCTTATATCCGTACCGATTTTGCTGAGACTCAATTAGAAATTGTAACGCCAGTAGTGAATACAGTGAATGATTTATTTCGTTGGTTAGCTGCTTTACATGATGTTACCTATCAATCAATGCCAGCAAATGAAATGTTGTGGCCACTCAGTATGCCACCGGAGCTTCCAATCCGCGATGATGAGATTAAGTTAGCCAAATTGCCTGATTTTCAAGGTGTTTTATATCGCCGCTACTTGGCTAGAATATATGGTCGACGTAAACAGATGATTAGTGGGCTACATTTTAACTTTGAATTTCCGACTGTATTGGTCGAAGAACTGTATCAGCACCAAAGTGAGGTAACTGATTTTAAATGCTTTAAAAATATACTCTATCTTAAAACGGCGCGTAACTACCTTCATTACCGCTGGTTAATTACCTATCTATTTGGTGCCAGTCCTGTTGCTGAATCCAATTATTTTGAATCAAATGATGAGCAACCACAAACGGAAGTACGGAGTATCAGAAATAGTAAGTTTGGCTATTGTAATAAAAACAATGTTCAAGTATCATTTGAATCTTTACAAACTTATTTTGCCGATATAGAAACGCAAATACGTGAAGGTCATTTGATTAAGGAAAAAGAGTTCTATTCACCAATTAGGTTACGTAGAAGCGAACAGACAATTGACCAACAAGCGAGCGTTGATTATTTGGAATTAAGGAATATTGATATCAATCCGTTTGAACGTTATGGGGTTAGTGAAAATCAAATCGTATTTCTGGAACTATTTATGTTGTTCATGCTTTGGACGGACGAAAAGGAAACTAGTAATGATTGGATAATGGCCGGTGATCAAATCAATAATGAGGTGGCACTTGAGTCACCATTGACGCCAACTCGTTATCGAACAAACGGCCTTAAAATAATTGATTTAATGAAAAGAATGGCACAACAGTTGGATTTAAAAGGCTATGAAAGGGTACTACAGCAGGCCAAAAATGGATTGACAGATGTTGCAAAAACGATTAGTGGCCGAATGGTGAAGCAACTAATGACTATTAACCAATCAGTTTTTGCAACAGCCAACGGATTAGAGAATCGTAAGGTTATTACGCAGATTCCATATCAGCTAAATGGTTTTACTAATATGGAACTATCAACACAAATTTTAATGTTTGATGCCATTCAAAAAGGTATTACAGTAGATGTGATCGATGAAAATGATCAGTTATTAAAGCTACAGTTGAGTCACCAAATTGAATATGTCAAGAATGGAAATATGACAAGCCGAGATAGTTATATTGTGCCGCTGATCATGAAGAATAAGACAGCTACCAAAAAAATTTTGACCACGTCAGGTTTTAATGCTCCAGCCGGAGTTGAATTTATTAGCATGAATATGGCTTTAGCGGCTTATCCGAGATTTATGGGCAATCCAATTGTGATCAAGCCGCAGTCGGCTAATTACGGTAGAGGTGTTACCGTGTTTAAACTTTCTCCATCGCTGGTTGATTATTCGCAAGCGATTCGACGCGCATTTGCCGAGTGTTCGACCGTACTAGTTGAGAGCTTCATTGCTGGACCTGAGTATCGGTTTTTAGTAATTGATGATAAGGTAAAAGCGGTCTTATTACGAATTCCCGCTAATGTTACTGGTGATGGACACCATACGGTAAAACAATTAGTTGCAATCAAAAATCAGAGCGTCTTGCGTGGTTTGAATGATCGAACACCGCTTACTAAGATTTCTTTAGGGATGGTCGAACAAATGACATTAAAAAGTCAGCAGTTTACGGTTGATTCAATTCCGATGAGTGGTCAGCGTATCTATCTTAGGAAAAATTCGAATATTAGTTCTGGTGGGGACTCTGTTGATGTAACTGATCAAATTGATTTTACCTACAAAGAAAAAGCTGCTGCTGTAAAATGTTTAGGTGCAAAAATATGCGGAATTGATTTGATTATTCCTGATAGATCAGTACCCGTTTCTGATCACGAGTCCTATTCGATTATTGAGGCCAACTATAATCCAATGATGGATATGCACTGTTACCCTTATAAGGGCCAAAAGCATAGAGTAACTGCAGATGTGCTTGAATTCTTATTTCCGCAGTTAAATGACTTATAAGACTGCATCTCATAATTGGTAATAATAATCAGCGTGTAATAAAAAGCAATCACAATTCCCGACTTTGAGAATTATGATTGCTTTTTAAAATGATTAATCATGATTACATAGTATTTTGATCATGGCCTTACAAGTGAGTTATCTTGAGTGTTGGTATTACGTACTTTTGATTGTTATGATCAGACGGTGAGGTAGACAAATACTTTGTTGTCCCGGTTTACTGATCCAACCAGTATTAACGGCAATTTGATCAGGTGTATTATCTTCCTTATCGCGTATACGTGTTCCATTAACTTCTATAATATTATATTCACCGGGGTGTGGGTGTAATGTAAATAATTGGTGTTGTGTTTTGCGAGAGAGCTTAATTTTCTTTATTACTTTTTTGTCAACAGAAATTTCAGCATAGGTGGTTGGTTTAGCATTATTAGTCGCGGTGGTCATCTGTTGCTTCTGAGAGTATCCAAATATAATCAAGGGGATAAAAGAAACGACAAGTAGTATAAAAATGATTATGTAGTCCCAAGGGCGTATTTGCTGTTTTAGATTTTTAAACATCTTCAGCGAACAACCTAGTTAAAAGACGCGAACTGCAGGCAAAGTATAAGAGTAATTACCGATCGAGTCGACAGATCCATCAGACTGTAGGCTATTTAGACCAATCTTAGTGCTAAAATCCTCTTGATTAACAGTAGTTGCATCAACTTTATAAAAAACTGTAGTCCAAGTTGTTGCTGCCTCAAGCAGTTTTTTTCCAGTGGAGAGTGTAACATCTGTTAATGTTAGTGCGGTAACTAAAGTAGGCATATTTCTCTGCGTTAATTTCAACTTTGTCTCCTCCATTTTTTTGAAATACACTTTATTAAAACAGTCATATGTGTCGTAAATATGGAGAAGCCAGCATATATAAAAAAGAGTGCCATGTGACACTCTTTTTGAGCTATTTAATATCAACAACACCGACAAATTCAACATCATCAATTGCAGTTAAGTAAAAACTATCAGTTGGTCCAAGTATTGCAAGTTGACCATTTTTGATTGTACATTCTTGATCTGGTGTGGTCAGTTTCACCGTCCCTTTTAAGGGAATGAGAACTATATTTCCAGGTACAGGGTGAAATTCTCCGTTGTTTGTCACTGTATTTTTCTTTAGTATACGATGACCAACCCGTCTTTGACCATTTTCGTAAAGGTGTTCATGGACCTCATCACCGCGACTACCAGTTAATATTTTCATATAATATATACCCCCAAGTTAATTGACTTTTTTACGTGGCTTTTCAGTATTATTGGAATTTTGTTGAGTGTTGTTTCCACAGCCGCCCATACTACCAGAGCCACCGTGCATACCCTTGTGCATAAATAGCATCATGAGTGGGTGTGCTAGAAGAAAAAGGGCTATCAGAATCCATTGTGACATAGTTTCACCTCCTTTTGCTTTGTTTCTATAATAAGTATAAATTGGAAGTGTGTTGTTTTTATGTTGTCGGGAATTTTTACATAGTTATGAATATTATTATGTATACACGACATTCAAATGAGTGTCGTGTTTTTGTTTCCTACAAACCAGATTTAATGGTCCAATTTGTTCCTGCTTTTTCTAAAATAAGTGTGTACTGCGAATATTGGGTCATATCAGTTTCACTATCAAGAAACCTCACGGTTGCGTCAACGCGAATATTATCTCCTTGACGATGGAAGGTCGGATTAACTAATTCCGCAAAACGATAGTCTTTATTTAATGGCTTTGTACCGCCATCGACATAATATTTCAGTTCACTGGCGGTGCCACTAGGATACAGTGTGAAGAAAGTCGTTAGAAATTTAGTGATGCTGCTAGTGGTTTCGGCATCAATCGAGCTGTCCGTTTGAAGTTGTTTTTCCGTTGCTTTGGCCTTAGTCGGAGCTGCCGCAATTGTTGGGTTGGTCACGATCGCTATCTCAATTGGAGTAGAGTGCTCAGGGATTATTTTATTTAAAATAACTGTTGATAATTGCTGCTGCCGGTTCAATCCGCTTAATCATGCCAATACCGTTATTGACGGTCACGATGCCATGGTCCGGATTACCCAGTAACATCCCCTCCAGCAGCCCACCATCTTGTGCAACCGCACGATTAGCGGCCACTGCATCATGGCTTTGCAAATATTGGTCAGCTAATTGTTGCGTATGGGGAGTTCGAATCGCCCGTTGATTACCAGAAACCATCACAGTATCTTCGGAATTACTCTGCACAATTAGTTCCTTAATAGATGGGGCGACGGGAGCTTCGTCTGCGACTAAAAATCTGGTCCCAACAAAAATGCCCGCCGCACCTAAAGCGAGCGCAGCTTCAACGCTTCGTCGATCATTAATCCCACCCGCTGCAAATACTGCCACTGAAACTTGATCGACAATTTCTGGGACAATCGTGAAGTTGCCCAACTCAGTATCTGGCAGCAGCCCACCTTCATCATGCCCGGTTGCGACAATGATATCAGCACCCATGTCCTCGCCAGCTTTGGCCAGCGCCACGCTGGGGGTTAATGGCCTAAAAATAATGACGCCATCATGTTGTTTAATCAAATCAAAAATCTCTTGGTTTTCAGTACCCACCACCACAAAATAGTGAATACCCGCGTCAAAGGCCGCAGTCAATAATGCTGCAGTATATGGTTCATCTTGTAATTTTTCATCGTTGGAATTGGTTAAAATGTTAATACCAAATGGTAGCTGAGTTAAGCGCTGGGTCTTGTCAATTTCACGACGCATTTTATCACCAACTGCGGTCGGTTCGGTCGTCAGTGTGGCTTGTTCAGCATTAGTACCGAGCACACCTAACCCACCACCATTGCTGACAGCGGCCACTAATTAAGCATTCGTAACCCAATTCATTGGGCCTTTGATCAGCGGATATTTTGTGTTTAAGATGTTTGCTTGCAAAATCACCATCTCCATTTCAGCGTTACTTTGTCAAAGAGAGCATCACAATTTTTCAAGTTCATTGTATCGTTATTTAGAATTATCGCCAACAGATAAACTTAACAGCATTAAATATAATGTTAATTAACCAAAATTTGGTGGTAAAATATAGCAATAATAATGCATGACTGAATTAAATCATAACGGCATGGGGGTTAAATTGATGAAAATTGTTTTGTTAGATGGGTATCATTTGAATCGAGATTTAAACTGGGACGCAGTGAGAGCGCTCGGGGAGTGTACTTTTTATGACCGTACACAGCCTGACGATAACCAACAGATTCTGGCCAGAATTGGGGATGCCGAGATTGTCATTACCCATAAAACACCAATCCAGGACTCCGTGATTAGTCAAGTACCTAATTTGAAATATATCGGCGTCATGGGTACCGGTTATGATGCGGTTGATATCGCGAGTGCCAAGCAACATCAAGTCACTGTCACGACAGTCCCTAATTATTCGACCGATGCCGTGGCGCAGTACGCGATTTCTCTACTGCTAGAAGTCACGGGTCAAGTCGGACTGCACAATCGAGTGGTACATGACGGTAAGTGGTCCACCATTGCTGACTTCACCTTTTGGGAGAAACCGTTGATTGAATTAAAAGGGAAAACCATCGGGCTGATTGGTTACGGCCGGATTGCTCAACAAGTGGCAAAAATCGCTCACGCTTTCTCGATGAACGTGATTTTTTATAATCATCGGCCAAAAAATGTGACCAACGACTGGGTCCATCAAGTGAGTTTCGATGAGTTACTCCAGCAGGCCGATATTATTAGTCTCCATGTACCGCAAACGCCTGAAACCATCAATCTAATTAATCAAGCCAGCATTGCCAAAATGAAAGACGGGGTAATTGTCATCAACACCGCCCGCGGCACCTTGATTGATGAGCCCGCGATGGCAGCAGCGTTAAATGAAGATAAAGTGCTCGCCTTGGCTACGGATGTGGTGGCAACCGAACCCATTGATCCGCAAAATCCTTTATTAACCGCCAAAAACTGTTTTATCACGCCCCACATTGCCTGGGCACCGCTAGAAACCCGGGAACGCCTGTTAGATATTATTACGGAAAATATTCAAGCGTTTATTGCTGGCAAACCAATAAATCAAGTTAATTAAACGGGTTCTTGAAATTTATGGATTCCAATTGAATCTTGTATTTTACTAATTCACAATCGTTATCTCTTTCCAAATATATAAAATTGGAATATCATTATATCGCGTAATGGAATTTTAAGGAGATGACGAGTATTAATAAAAAAGACTTTCGAACCCAACAACTAACTAACTTACAAGCAGCGATGCACACCACTCAAGCTGAAGCGACGGTGCTAACTAATTTGCTGTTTAAAACCGATATTTGGCAAACCGCCCAAACAATTGGAACGACGATTAGTAATCCAATTGAACTGCCTACAGGTGGCATTATCGAACGGGCACTGCAAGACAAGAAACAAGTCTACTTACCAAAAACGATGCCACATCGCCAAATGGCCTTTTTGGAATACCCAGGTCATAATCAACTGGTCAAAAATAGTTTTGGACTACTAGAACCGGCTTATGATGAAACCAAAATGAATCAAGCCGTTGATTTGATGATTGTACCGGGAGTGGCTTTTGCGCAAGATAGTCATTATCGCGTTGGCTTTGGTGGTGGCTACTATGACCGCTTCTTAGCCAACTACCGTGGTCACACGGTTGCGTTAGTGCCGCAAGTCATGAATTTTGAGACGGCCAATTGGCCCGTTGAGGATTTTGATATCGCAATTGATTATTTAATCACCGCTTCGAATTAACCACAAAATCATATCCAAATAAAGACGCCCATCGCAACTTGCGAATGAGCGTCTATTTTAATCCTTACTTTTAATGGCATTCCATTTAGGCCATGGGAAACTGAACTGCAGCTTACCAATCCAAGCCAAGATTTTATTGGTACGTTTGAGTAACATCATCAGGAGCGTCGCCAAAACGACTATACCGATTAAATTAGTTGGCACATAGAGAATTCCCATCAAGCTGCCCACCAAGAGTGGGGATTTTAAAATGGCGGTGGCCATGCCCATCACAAATAAGGTGACGACGAAAATCTGATCCGAGTTAGGGAGCAAGTAACTGATAGCAAAGCCAAAGTTGGTGGCTGCAAATAGAACGGGAAAAATGTCACCACCTAACCAACCGGTACTTTGCGAGATGGCAGTTAAAATTAACTTTAAGATGGCGACACCTAACAGCGTGATACCAGCTTGATTAGGCCAGTTGGTCGCAAATAAATGGAAATTATGTTGTCCGGAAAACAGTACTTCCGGCACCAGCAAGCCACACAGGTAAATAGCCGCACCGCCAACCGTCACGAGAATCAGAGGATTAGTAAACCGATTGGCAATTAACCATTTCAGATGTACCAGCAACCATTCAATCACGGTCCCTAACCCGTAGCTAACTGCCAAGATGGGGCCAAAAAGCCAGAGTTCATTGGACTGCCAATGTGAGACGCCAATGTGCATGACTAATGAATGTAAACCACTTATGTGAAAACCAATTGCAAACCAAATCAGCATGTTGGTAAAAAAGATTCCAATTAGCGCATTGCGAATGAGCTTCGATGGAAATTGATTTTTCCAATCAGCCACCGATAACGATTGTAAATAGCGATGGGGCACCACTAACATTTGCAATCGTGCACGCGTATCAGCAGATTGAAAGTTATGTGCGACATAGTTTAACTTTTCCGCCATCCACACCCCATATAAGACGGTCGAACTAACTAAAGTTGCTTCCGGTCCTAAACTGGTACCACTGACCAGAATGATAGCCGGAACAATCAACTGGAGTAGGACGCGCCGATAATCAACACTTCCAGTGGTCTTCAACTGTACGCGGATTTTGATAATATTTTGTGGTAACGTCCCCCAAAGCCGCTGGGTGACTAGAATAATAGCACCAATCACCAGCACGATAAGTAAATTAATCACTGGACGCGCGGCAATCGTTGGCCAAAAGAGTTCGATTAATGCGTTTTGTAACCAGTAAAAGCCGTCCAGCAGTGCACCAATCAGGGCACTTAAAATGAGGCCATAGCCAAATAATAATTGTTTCATTTTTTCTCCATTTTAAAAAAGTTCCTTTAATAGTTAACCATAAATGACTGGTAAATAAAAGCACTTCAACCTCGTAAACTCAATGAAACCGCTATTTTTAGTACACATCTGACAATTATCAAAAAGATTTACGAACTTGATTTTAATCAATTTAAAACTCCGACCGAGCGCTTATGATATAGACAGTAAAAGAAATCAAACGGCTCCTGATCAAAGCTGTTGCTGACCAAGTCTCAGGTGTTATCAAACGAAGGAGTGACAATCATGAAATTTCAAAAATATGTTCAAGATCATAATAATCAAATTACTTTAATTACAGCGATTTTAATTGTAGCCGGTTACCTCAGTAAATATGCGTTAAATAGTCTGCTGGGATATAACGTAATTCTCGCCGTCGCCTCAGTTATTGCGGCCGTGCCAATTATGATGCATGCGTACCAAGCCTTAAAAGCGCGCGTGATTAGTATCGAGTTTCTCGTCAGTATCGCCGTAATTGGGGCGTTCATCATTGGTGAGTATAACGAATCTGCCATTGTAACCTTCCTGTTTTTATTTGGGAGTTACTTAGAAGAACGGACGTTATCCAAGACGCGGCAATCGATTAAATCATTAACCGAAATGGCTCCAACTACGGCAACGGTAGTGCAGGCCGATGGCACAACGGAAGAAGTTGATGTCGATGACGTTGATGAAGGCGATATTGTCTTAGTTAAAACGGGAGGTTCAATTCCAGTTGATGGTCAAGTTGTGGAAGGCCACGGTTACACCGATGAAGCAGTAGTGACTGGTGAGTCGCGTGAAGTCGGTAAACAAGTCCAAGATAGTGTGTATTCCGGGACTATGTTGAGCGATGGATACCTCAAAATTGAAGCAACGAAAGTCGGGGATGATACGACCTTTGCCAAAATTATTGAATTAGTTGAAGATGCGCAAGATACTAAATCACATGCGGAGAAGTTTATTGATCGGTTTTCACAGTATTACACGCCGGCCGTGCTGATTATTGCCATTCTGGTGTTCATTTTCTCACGTGACTTTAAGTTGGCGATTACGGTGCTCGTCTTGGGTTGCCCAGGAGCTTTGGTAATTGGCGCACCCGTGTCAAACGTGGCCGGAATTGGCAATGGCGCCAAACGTGGCATCCTAGTCAAGGGTGGCGAAGCGATGGATACATTCTCAAAAATTGATACCTTTGTTTTTGACAAGACTGGAACCTTAACAAAGGGAAATACTTCAGTTTCAACGGTTAAGAATTATGGGACGGATTTACCAGCTGCTTTGAGCATGACTGCCCGAATTGAAAGCTTGTCTGATCACCCATTGGGTCGCGCAATTGTTTCATACACAGAAGGCAAAAATTACGTCTTTAACGACCTGGAAGTCGAAGATAATCAAACGGTTAAGGGGCAAGGAATGGTGGCCCAGATTGATAATCATGATGTCTTAGCGGGTAATCAAAAACTGATGCAAGCCCGTGACGTGAAATTAAGTTCACAGCAAAGTCAAGATTTAAGTGATTTACAAGCTACCGGGAGTTCTGTAGTTATTGTCGCGGTCGATGGGGTTGTGACCCTAATCTTAGGAATTTCCGATATTATCCGCCCAGAAGTCGCCCAACAATTGCAAGATTTGCGGGATAAGGGTGCTAAGCATTTAGTCATGTTGACGGGTGATAATCAAGCGACCGCTCAATATGTGGCTGATCAAGTCGGCATCGATGAAGTTCATGCCGAATTAATGCCAGAACAAAAGGTAGAATTCGTTAAAAAATTCCAACAAGCTGGTCGCAGAGTGGCCTTTGTTGGGGATGGTATCAACGATAGTCCCTCGATTGCGACTGCTGATATTGGGATTGCGATGGGAAGTGGAACCGATGTTGCCATCGAAACCTCAGATGTTGTCTTAATGCAATCTAGTTTTGAAGCACTCACCCATGCTTATGGCCTCGCTAAAAAGACCGTGTTGAATACCAAGGAAAACATTGTGATTGCGATTGGCGTGGTGGCCTTTCTCTTGATTGGCTTAATCGCCGGGTTCATTTACATGGCCAGTGGGATGTTCGTGCACGAAGCCAGCATTTTAGTGGTAATCTTCAACGCCATGCGCTTAATTAGTTACGGCAAGGCACCCAAAAATGATCAGGTTGTGACCACAACACCAGTTTTAAAATAAAAAGTTCGTAGACTTGATTTTTATCAATTTTTTCTTGAAGGCAAGCACGTACAATAAAGACAATCAAAGAAGTAAGTTTCACTAAAGGAGGAACTTGATTATGACAAAGAAAGCAATTTTACAATTAGAAGCACTCACCTGCCCATCATGTATGCAAAAGATCGAACATGCGGTGGCACATGTCGATGGCGTTTCATCAGTTAAAGTGATGTTTAACGCTAGTAAGGTTAAAGCCGAATTTGACGACAGCAAGACCAGCGCCCAAGATTTAGCCGAAGTAGTGACTAAGTTAGGTTACACCGTTGATAAAGTGAAGGAAAAGGAATTAGCTCAGGAGGCTTAATCTTATGACAGATGTAGAGACACAATATGCAGCAGAATTAAAGCAAGCCGATATTGATCATCATAAACCAACCGCTGGCGCCATGACCGGTCATATCTTATCGAATCTATTTATCAACAATGTTAAATTGCATCAAACGAGTTGGTATTTAAAAGGACTGGAATCAGTTCAGTTAAAATCGCTATACCAAGAGTTGATTGAACAAGGCAGAACGAATTATGATCAACTTGCTGCGATTTTGTTAGATGAAAATGAATTACCACCTTCGACCGTGGATGAATATGTGAAATATTCAATGTTAGAAGAAGATGCTAAGAACAAGTATCTGAGTGCGACCGACTTGGTTGATATCACCGCGCACGATTATGCGACGCAGAATATGTTTATCGATCGGGCAATTGTCCTAGCGCAAAAAGAAACGAGACCTGCGATGGCAGTTTTTCTAACAAACTTACGCGGACAAAACAATCATGCCATTCAAACTTTACAAGCAATTCTTGGAAAACAAGCCTGGGATGACTTAGTTGAAATTGACGATGACGATGAAGATTAATTAAGCCCCATATAAACCAACAATCAAAAAAGAACAGAGACACTTGAAGGCAGGATTCTTCAAGTTGTGGGCACTGTTCTTTTTTTTGCACATGATAAAGCTGGTGTGTATTTTTAGTCACATGTTACAATGACACTAAACCATTGAAAGAAGTTGTTGTGATGTCTGATTTATACAAAATCCAAAATGTCCCATTTGATCCCAAAGCGCTGACGATTTATGGAATTCAATTTCCTAACCAGCCGCAATTCAGTGCGGCACTCAATACAATTACCACGTCTGTCTTTAAGGGTAAAACTATCACCAAAAAAGATGTGGAAAAAATATTAACTGATTTAAAAAATAACTAAAAGAATTGACCAACATCACGCATAATCTCTTAACCCACCCAACATCAACCCGGCGTTGATGTTTTTTTGTGGCATAATCACTATCAAAGATTAGCAGATCATCTGATAGCAAAAATCCACTAGACAAAGTTCACCAAAATGAACTATTCTTAGTATTAATTAGAGAAATCCGCGAAACTTGTTAAAATAATCGCGGAACTAAGAAGAAGTGCTTATTTTTTTAATAAAGATTGAAAGCGCTTTAATAATCTAACATGGATTAAGGTATGATAAATACGTACGGCTACTTAATCAGTCAGTAAAGGAGAATATATATGATTCCATCGATAGAATGGTTGGATGATCCAGAAATATTTAGTCAAGGGACCGTGCCGGCCCATAGTGACCATCATTACTACAAGACGGCTCAAGAAGTACAACAAGGCAATAGCTTTGAACAAAGCTTAAATGGAACGTGGCAATTTCACTTTGCGCCCACGCCACAAGTTCGACTCACAGATTTTTTTGATTCGCAATTTGACCCGACTCAAATGGATGAAATTCAAGTGCCACAACATATTGAACTAGCTGGTTATGCTCAAATTAAGTATATTAACACCTTGTATTCCTGGGAAGGCAAGGAATATCGGCGACCAGTTGGGACAGAATCGTATTCACCAGAAAATTCAAGTCCATTTGCGACTAGTGAAATGAATTGCGTGGGGCAATATCGCAAGCAGTTTGATCTTGATCAAAGTTTACAAGGACAACGAATTAAAGTTCGCTTTGATGGTGTGCAAACGGCCATGTATGTCTGGGTGAATGGCCACTTTGTCGGCTATTCTGAGGATAGTTTTACGCCGGCAGAATTCGACATTACTCAGTGGGTTCAAGCGCAACATAATGTGATTGCGGTGGAAGTATTTAAGTACAGTACGGCTTCATATCTGGAAGATCAAGACTTTTTCCGTTTCTTTGGCATTTTTCGTGATGTAACATTATTAGCGGAACCAGCCGTCCATCTAGCCGATTTGAGTTTGGTTCCAACCGTGAGTGATGATTTTACTCAAGGTGATTTAGCCATCCAAATGAAATTAACGGGTGAGTCCGCCCAGCTACGGACCAGCACGATTCGAGTTACGATTGCGGATAGTGCTAATAACCAGCTACTGACGCAGACAATGGCCGCCGAAGAGCGAACCACGCCCGAGCCTCTACACTTTGATGAAGTGACACTGTGGAGTAATCAGCATCCAACGCTGTATCATTTTCAAGCTGAAATTATCGATGCAACTGGATCAGTGATTGAAGTGATTCCATATCAATTTGGTTTTCGTAAAATTGAAATTAAAAACAACGTTGTCATATTGAATGGACAACGATTGATCATTTCGGGAGTTAACCGGCATGAATGGAACTGCCAAACTGGGCGGGTAATTTCTGAACAAGATATGCGGGCCGATTTGAAAACTTTCGATGAATTAAATATTAACGCGGTGCGTACCTGTCATTATCCAGATCAAGATTTGTGGTATGACTTATGCGATCAGCATGGGACATATGTGATGGCCGAAAATAATTTGGAAACGCATGGCTCATGGCAAAAAATGGGTGCAGTTGAACCATCTTATAACGTACCTGGTTCAGTGCCAGAGTGGCGAGGTGCCGTGATGGCTCGTGCACAAAATAATTACGAAATGCTCAAAAATCATGCGTCGATTTTGTTTTGGTCACTAGGCAATGAATCATTTGCTGGCGAAAATATCGCCCAGATGAATGCGTATTATAAGACGATGGATCCAAATCGCTTAACCCATTATGAAGGTGTCTTCCGAGACCCAGCCTATCGGGGCCGGATTTCTGATGTTGAAAGTCGGATGTATGCCACACCAGCAGAAATTGCGGAATACTTGGAAAATAATCCCGATAAACCGTACTTAAATTGTGAGTATATGCATAGTATGGGTAATTCAGTTGGTGGCATGAAGAGTTACGATGACTTGATTCAAAAATATTCAAGTTATCAAGGTGGCTTTATCTGGGACTTTGTCGATCAGGCGTTATTAGTCAAAGATGAAATCACGGGGCAACAGGTTATGCGGTATGGTGGCGACTTTGATGACCGCCATTCGGATTATGAATTTTCCGGGGATGGTTTGTTGTTTGCGGACCGTCAACCCAAACCGGCAACACAGGAGGTTAAATATTTTTATGGAAAATACTAAACACCAACTTCAAGTCGTGTATGGCGATGGCTCACTAGGAGTTTTAAGTGACCGGGTTAAATACCTTTTCAGTTATGAACGGGGTGGACTCGAATCACTAACAATTGACGGTAAAGAATGGTTATATCGCGTACCGAAACCACTGTTTTGGCGGGCAACAACCGATAATGATCGGGGAAATCACTTTTCTGAGAAATCGGCGATGTGGTTGGGCGCTGATCTCTTTAGTGCATGTGATGAGATTGCGGTGGCTATTGATGGTCAACCAATTGAATTGCCAATTGCACCAGTCAACAATCAATATTCAAATCATGAAACTGCCGATAGTGTCGCGATTACGTTTACCTATTTGACTCCGACAGTTCCACAAACGAAGGTCGAAATCAATTATCAAGTCACAGCTGATGGCCGACTACAGCTGACTGCGAATTATCATGGGCAAGCTGGCTTACCACAGTTGCCTGCATTTGGGATTAAGCTCGTGATGCCAACGCCTGCCGTGTCGTTTAAATACCAAGGATTGTCCGGTGAAACTTATCCAGACCGAATGGATGGAGCGAATGCCGGTAATTATCAAACAGTGGGGATGCCGGTCACCCCTTATTTGGTACCGCAAGAGTGCGGCATGCATATGCAAACAGATAGTTTAACGGTTAATCGGCGGGCCACGTTAAATAATGCGGATGCAGATGCACAGGAGTTTAGTTTGATGATCAATCAAAACGGCAATCCATTTGCCTTTAGTTGTTTACCCTATACCGCTGAAGAGTTAGAAAATGCCACGCATCATGAGGAATTACCAGCCAAACGCCGGACGGTTTTATCAATTTTAGGAGCTGTTCGCGGCGTTGGTGGTATTGATAGTTGGGGCGCCGACGTTGAACCCCAATTCCAACTGGCTGCCGATCAGGATTATTCGGTGTCCGTTGAAATTGGACCTCAGGTATAAAAACCTAAATTTAAAAATTTACGGGATAACATCTTTTATGGCTGATATATAATTTGCCTTGAAGATGTTTTTTTATTACCACAATCCGGAAAATAATTAATAATCTAAGTCTGGGGCTTTGGACAAACGCTTGCATGAGTGTGGTTTAGCTTTGATTTATAAAGATTTTGTTTAAAACATGATATTTATTTACATTTTTTGTGAATTCTGTTTACAAATAGGTCGGAATAACCTATTATGTAATTAGTTAATACGATGAATGATTTACTTTGTATTGTCCGCGATTATTCATGTAAATAACGAGTTAGTAACATGTATCTTTTGAGGGGAATTAATGTGCATTTGAACATGAGCCGTTTACGGTTGTGAGCATGTCGATTAGTTTGATATTGGGGATATAAGTTATGCGGCCAAAACCAAGGAGCAATCGGGGGTTCTTCGGCTTAACTTGTGAAAAGGTTGCCTCAAACTTTCAAAACTCACCGTGATGGTGAGTTTTTTTCTTGCCTCATCATTCGACATGCGACGTGGAGTTAATTTCGTGCTACCATAGACCTATCAAATACGGGGGGATGAAGATTGTGTCCAAATCAAGATTGGAGGCATTTAGTGACGGAGTTTTTGGAACGGAGCAAGGAAACATGTTCTTTCAAGGACGTGATGGATTGCTCTTTTTTATTGCCCGAAGGGCTATTGTAGATGGTGTTAATAAAAAGTGCT
>NZ_BJEB01000013.1 GCF_005405445.1 Paucilactobacillus nenjiangensis | reverse complement strand
AAAGCGATGCTAGTTTGTGCTGTGTTATAATTCTTGTACATGGAAGGAAACTCCTTTACTGTTTTGTTGTTTGGTTTTGTCGCTAACATCATAACAGGAATTTACTTCCTGTGTACATAGTTAAAGGGACTTTGGAGTGTTTTTCCAAAGTCCCTTTATTTTTTATAGTCTGGAATTAGTTTTTTCCCAGCCACTCATTTTTGTTTAACGATTATTTAGCTTCTGAAATTTGAATCGTGTCATTTTCAAGACTTGCATGCAAGTTCTTAACATTTAAATGATCCAAGTAGAAGTCAGTTACTTTGTCACGAATTTGTTGTTCAATCACACGACGGAGTGGACGAGCACCCATCGCCTCATCGTAACCTTGGTCAATCAACCAGTCTTTGGCATCGGCAGCTACAGATAAAGTAATGCCTTTCTTGCCAAGAGTTTCGTTAACTTCATCAATCATCAAATCGACAATCTTAGCTAAATCGTCTTTAGTTAAGTGACTAAATTCGACGATTCCGTTGAACCGGTTTAAGAATTCTGGGCGGAAGAATGGAGCTAAACGATCCATTAATTCAACGTTCTTATCATCCTTACGACCAAATCCAGCGTTTGAAGTTGCGATGACAACTGTGTTCTTAAAGTTGACCACATTTCCTTGGCCATCCGTTAAGCGACCATCATCCATTAATTGCAACAAGAGTGTCAAAACTTGAGGGTTGGCTTTTTCGATTTCGTCTAATAAAACAATCGAGTATGGATTACGACGAACTTTTTCAGTTAAGGTGTTGCTGTTATCCTCATAGCCAACGTAACCGGCAGTAGTACCAATTAACTTGGATACGGCGGTTAAATCAGCGTATTCAGACATATCTAACCGAATGATGCTTTCTTTGCTACCAAACATGTCTAAAGCCAACTGTTTAGCTAATTCAGTCTTACCAACTCCGGTAGGACCGACAAACAAGAAACTACCGATTGGGCGATTTCCTTCGTCAAAGCCTGCCCGGTTCCGGCGGATAGCTTGAGCAACCATTTCAACGGCTTCGTCTTGGCCAATAACCTTGCCCTTTAAACGAGCGCCAATTTCCTTCAAGCGTTCGATATCGGAAGCACCCATTTGAGAAACAGGAATTCCAGTTAATCGTTCGGTTGATTTAGCCACATCGTTGACGGTTGCCACCACAGTTTGAGTGGTGTCGCTGTCGGCATTTTTAAGTTGAGCTTCGAGTGATTCAACTTGTTTCTTAGCTTTACCAGCAGCTTCATAGTCTTCTTTAGCGACCGCATCTTTTTGATCTTGGTTAGCGCGTGCCAATTGCTTTTCCAGGTCAACCTTGTCAGTGACTGGATGTTGAGCAGACAGGTGAGCGGCAGTCATGTCGACTAAGTCAATGGCTTTGTCAGGTAATGAACGTTGTGGAATGTATTGGATTGAGAAATCCACAGCAGCCTTCAAAACGTCATCAGGTAGTTGGACATGGTGGTGTTGTTCATACAATTTCTTGATACCCTGTAAAATTTTGAGGGTATCTTCAGCACTAGGTGCATTAACCGTGACTTCGTTAAAACGACGAGCTAAGGCAGCGTTCTTAATAATCGTGTTGCGATATTCGTCTTGCGTAGTTGCACCAATCACAGTGATATCACCACGACTGAGGGCTGGTTTAATCATATCAGCGAGTCCCTTTGAACCTGACTCGCCACCCATCGCGCCAGTTCCTAGAATTTGATGAATTTCATCAAAGAATAAGATGACATTACCAGCTTTTTTGACTTCATCTACTAAGTTTTTGATATTCTCTTCGAAGCTACCACGATATTGGGTTCCAGCTTCCAAGTTTGAAAGGTCAATACTAATAATCTCTTTGTCTTTAATTGCAGCAGGGACATTACCAGCGACAATTGCCTGTGCCAAGCCTTCAACAACCGCGGTTTTACCGACACCAGCATCTCCAACTAACACAGGGTTGTTCTTAATCCGACGACTTAAAATTTCAGCCGTCTTTTGTATTTCATCATTGCGGCCAATCACGGGATCAAGTTCGTTGTTGCGTGCGGCCTCCGTCAAGTTGCGACCTAATTTGGCTAAAATGCCTTCTTCTTTAGGTTGCTGACCTTGAGGTGTTTGACCAGGTTGTTGAGCAGCAGCTTGTCTCATTTTGGCTAATTCTTCGGCAGAAACTTCCTTGCCGTTGACCAAATAACGTTGTTCCGAGTTTACACCATTCATACCACGCATCATTTCGTTAAAAATATCATCGATGCCATTATTTGTGAAGAATGGGTCGTTGCTAAACATTGAGTTTGCCATAATAAATTCCTCCTATATTGAGCGGAAGTGCATTACTTCATCTTGAGCAATTAAGCTTCTCGCTTTGACCTATTTTTGTAGTTTAAGAGGTTTTCTGTACCTCTCTGAATACTATAATACCGCTTTGATCAATAAAGGTCAAAGATTATGACTCACTATAAATACTGTCACTACGGTGATTTTATATTTTAATTTTTATAAAGTCAATAAAGGTCAAACTTAAGTTCAAAAAAAATTATTGTGGAATATGGTAAAATGAAAAATAAAAATGGAGAAAATGTGATGGATTACAAACTTAATACTAAGCACGTTAAAGATTTTCTGAAATCAAAAGAATTTACGCGACTATCAGCCAACCAACAAAAACATGCGGATAACATTTTAAGTCGATTTAATCATTACATGGAAATTGATCATCAGTTAGATGATCAGCATTGGAACGGCGAAGCAGTTGCGCAAAATATGGTCAGTGAATTCATTGCCACCCGAGAAGTTGATAATAAGTTTGGGGTAGCGGCTCTGGCCGTGTTAAATGCGTATGTTAAATTTTTGAAATTGTCCAATGAACAAGAAATTTTAGTTACGTTGAATAAACGGGAGAACATCTTCCGAATGCAGCGAAGTAGATTGTTAGGGATGAATATTGATGATTTTTCAACAATGGTAGATCAAATGATTGCCGACGATGAATGGGGCCCATTGGAACGCGAAACTAGAGAGTGGGTTGAAGCACTGGAAAAAAAAGATTATTTCCAAAAAATTCCCATGGATGATAGTTCAAAAGCTGTGGCGATTAATATTTTCGTTGAATATGTGGTGGATTGGTCGAGCACAAACGTAAATAATTGGCCCACGAATGCGATTCAATTTGTCGTCAGCTACTCATTATTATTGCATCCTGAATTAGATGACCGAGACTTGAAATATATTGTTCCTGTGATCAAAGCCCTTTTCCAATATTTATTTGAAATTGAGCAGATTGATGCCCGACATCTTGAAACCTACAATCAAGCGTTAGACCAGTTGGCACCATTTGTGGTAGCAATGCTTAAATATACGTTTGCCGATCGTGAAGTGATGATTTTGGCAAATTATGTGAAATCAAACCATAGTCAACAACAAACCCCTGAGCAAATTGATGCCTGGATTGCTACTCACCCACAAGAAGTGGATTCAATGTTGCTCAGACTGGAACCATGGAGAAATGATGATACTTATGATATTCAAGAAGATCTTGAAGGTGAGTTCTCGATTGTTGATGTTGTTGAACGTCGAGATGCAAGAGAGCAGCAAGATAAATTTAACAAACAACATAAGGGTAATGTGATTCCATTTAGTCAGAAAAAGCGAAATAAAAAGAAAAAGAATAAGCGAAAAAAATAACCAGTCGTTCGTTAAGCCGAACGGCTGGTTTTTGTGTTATCTAATTTTAGTTTGTGGTAATAACATGGCAGTTCCAACAATTAGGAAAGTCAATGCAAAGGGACTTGGTTCGAACATGAAGTATGTAGGAACCGACAGGTAAATGACACAGAACACAGTCATTCCAAAGAAAGCTAAGCCCGCCCCAATGATGCGTGATAAGACAAACTTTTTCACGAGTCCACGGATAAAATAAAACAAGGTTAACGCCCAAATTAGTAAAGCTGGGATTGTGATGTAGTAAAGGTTGTACGAAGCCCAGATATCAAACGAAATACCATATTGTGAGTAGGCGGCCACAAGTCGTGGCACTTGTCCCAACATAAAGATGGCAAAGGGTACTAAAACAACCAATATTAATTCGTACCACATTAATTTAAATTGCCAATCAATCTTACCGGATTGGTGGCGAGATACCCAAATGTCGGTACCAAACCAGACCAAACCGACTGCCTGGATAATCATTGGTAGATAAACATCAATGAAGTAAATTACCGGCATTTGATACAGTGCTGAACTGGCCATTAATTGCCATAAAATTCCTGCCAAAATTAAACTAGCACCGATGCCGTTGGTTAACCCAGCTTGACGACCGATTAAGGTCACACTGAACCAAAGGAGTGCTGCGAGTGCATAAATACCGTATGAAAGATAACCTGCGATGGTCGTCGTTAATGATCCACTTGGGAATAAGTAATAAGTCCAATAACATGCTAGAATCAAGACCACGTTGGCAATCAGCCAAATTCGTGCCGTTTTTTTAGTCAAAATAGTTCCTCCTATTTCATTGTCATTTTTCATTATACATGAAAATTGCATGAGAGATTTAGAAGAATTCAAGAAGATCGAAATAATTGAGTCCAATTGATAGCTCTGTTATATTGAAACTAATAGATAGGGGGAGATTGTTATGGATGATTTTGGACCTGCCAGAAAAAGATTTAAGTTACCATCATTTGTCTTAGGCCTAGCATTCTTATTTGTCGGCGTGGCGGCCGTCATGAAACCGGGACGTGCGGTAATGGGAATTATGTGGATTATTGCCGTTGTGATGTTGTTCAAAGGGATTTTTTCATTTTTAGGCTACTTTGAATTACGCAAAGTTGTCGGACAGACCACCTGGTTTGTGATGCTATCGGCATTATTGGACATTGTGCTTGCCATTCTTTTATTTGCTAATTTAAATGCCAGCATGATGTTCTTGGGCTACATGTTAGCCTTTTGGTTTATCTTTGATTCATTTAATGCCATTCAGTTATCTGGCATTAGCCGTTTTTCAAGTTTTAGTACTTTACTGGGAGTTTTAGGGATTATTGCCGGGGTCATCATGTTGTTTAATCCTTTGATTGGATCAACATTTATTGTTTATCTTTTAGCGTTTTATTTATTTCTATTTGGAGTTATTTTAATTGTTCGTGCATTTTAGTAAAGGGGGAGTACTGGAGTGGAAGATATAATTAAGTTTAATGCCAATCAATTGAGTTTGACGATTGGAGAACTTTTAGCAGCAATTGAGAATGGTGATATTACTGCTGATTTGAAGCGTCGTGAGATTAACGAAATCGATTTTATTGAAATTGAACCATTTCGAAGAAGCCGTAAATTTGATTATGACCTTCGTCTAGAACGCTTTGTTTTGGACGATATCGGGGACCCTGATGATTTTGAGGATGATTATTTTGACGAAATTGGACGATTAGAAATGGTCTTTTATCGTTATAAAATTAATTCTGAAGCTCGTCAAGCCGATAGCCAGGCGAATACTGAAGATTGGCAAGCTTTTGTCAGTCAAAACTCTCAATACAAAGAATAGAGTGACGATTCCCTCGGGTATCCGCTGAGTAATAACAAAGATAACGAAAAAGCATGTGGCCAAATGAATATTTTGGACACATGCTTTTTGTATTTAGAATGTAAATTATTCTTCTTGATTTTTGTCGTCGGTCGTTTCTTTTGTTTCTTTCTTATCACGATGTTTGGGCGTGATTTTTTCAGTCATAAAAGTCATCGCCAGGCCAATTAAAAAGATGGCAAAACAGGCCGCGAAGGCTGCCCAACCGTGTAAGACATCAAAGAAATAAAATGATAGCTTGTGACCGTACATTACTTGAACTAATGGACCAATGATGAGGGCTGCAGAGATGAGGGCGACCCCAATGCCAATCGTGTGTAAATCGTCGTTTTTATATTTTTTCATTTATCGTTTTCCTAACGTTTTCGCATCGCTGTTTTTCAGGAGCTGTGCATATTCATTAAGGGTGTCCTCGGATACTTCGAGGGTGCCATCCAGTAAGTGAATATTTTCAGTTCCAGCTTCAATTGCAGTTTTGTAATACCACTTCTTATAATGCAGAAAGGCAAGCGATTTTTCAAGTTGTTTGATTTCTGCTTCTGACGTTAATTCGTGTTTTTCCAAAAATTCGTAGCGGGCTTCTAAAGAATCGTCGCCATCCCCACGCCATGAGGCAAAGTAGGCGATATCTTTTAGTGGCACGTCAGCCTTCTTCATCTCAATGACCAAGCGGATGTGATTAATATCATCATCAGTGAAAACGCGCCGGCCACCTTCATCGCGACGGACTGGTGGAATCAAATCTTCATGTTCATAATAGCGAATTGTTTCAACGGTGACGCCAATTTTTTCGGCGACTTGGCCAATAGTGAAAGTTTTCAAAATTAATTCTCCTTTTTGCTTGAGCTGAAGTTAACTTTAGGTGATAGAGTACTTTTTGTTATAAAATAAGTACAGAGATACGGAGGAACATTATGTTAGCAATTTTTATTGGCCTGTTTATTGGGATTATTTTGCCTATGCAAACAGCGATTAACTCAAAACTGCGCACATTTGTGCAATCACCATTTACTTCATCAATGATTTCATTTACGGTTGGCACGATTTATTTGGCGGTTATGACCTTGATTAGTGGCAAATCACTGTTCGTGTCGGCCACGACTTTTAGCGATAATCCATGGTGGATTTGGCTCGGTGGGCTCCTCGGAGTCTTTTACTTAACGAGCAATATCTTATTATTTCCGAAATTAGGTGGAGTTCAAACAGTTATCATGCCGATTTCGGGCCAAATTATTATGAGCATGTTAATCGATAATTTCGGCTGGTTTGCATCAGCGGTGCACCCATTTGGATTAACCAGATTAGTCGGGACCATTATCTTGGTGGCAGGCTTGTACGTCACGATTGTGTTGCCAGATCAATTGGAAAAGAAAAACACAATTGAAGGCGAAAAAACGCATGTCAAGGAAGTCTGGTTCTGGCGCTTAGTGGGTGTACTCGCCGGAATGATTTCAGCGACTCAAATTGCCATCAATGGACACCTGGGCACGGTACTGGATTCTTCGATTCATGCCTCGTTTATTTCATTTCTCCTCGGTTCAGTAATCTTAATTGTCTTGGTGGGTATCAAAGAACGTGGGTACAAACAAATTACGTTGGCAATTGGACCAGGTAAAGCTTGGTGGGTTTGGCTGGGTGGCGTAATCGGTGGGACTTATGTCTTGGGGACCGTTTATTTAGTTCCAGTGCTAGGTACGGGCGCCGCCGTAGTCATTGCCTTGTTTGGTCAAATGATCGGTGGCATTTTAGTCGATAGCTTTGGCTTGTTGGGAGCGAAGAAAAATCCTGTAGTCTTGGCACAAATTATCGGGCTCATTATCATGATTATTGGTGTGATTCTGATTAAATTGACTTAATTGACGGACGAAATGACTTTCATTTCGCCTGTTTTTTGGCTAACACAAAATAATTACCATCTGGGTCGGCAAAGTTACAAGAAATTAAGCCCGCTTGAACCATGATTTCGCCCGGATTATCCAAGCGACTTCTAATCTGTTTAAAATTATCAGTAAAAAGCATCAACGAGGGAACATTGTCGGCGACTTCCGGTGAATATTCTTTGACGAAGTCACGGGGAAAGATGCCCAGCTCAATGTCCCGGTTCAATGATAAGGTAATACCGGTATAGCCACCAGGCAGATCTAGAACATCAGTGATTTCAGCGTTGAAGTTGGTTTGCCAAAAATCTCGATTCAAGTTTATATCGTCTACATAAATCATGACACGCATTTTATCAATCATCACATTACTCCTCCATTCGCTTGTTACAGAAATTGTATCATTTATCGCGCTAAAATGAAGGAAGAAAAAGCGAGAAACCAGTTCACCGGTTTCTCGCTTTTAAGGTTGCTAACTATATTCATGGGCCAATTTACCCGCCACGGCGGCAGCAATGGCACCAACAATATCATCAATAAAGGTGTTTACATCGTTAAGGGAAGTATCAAGTTTACCGATAATCCCCGGTTTAATGCGATCGACATAACCAAAGTTGGTAATTCCGATGGCACCATACATATTAGCAATTTGCAGTGCTAGCGTTTCATCGACACCGAACACACCCATGTCATGTGACACAATCGTTTGCAGTGGTTCATCTAACTGGCCTTGATTGGCCATTTTATCTAAGTAAAGTCCAACCATCACATTGTTGAGTAATTCGCGTTTATGCATCACATTAATCGTGACTTCTTCAAATTTTTCAATCGTGACGTCAGGTAAGAAACCATGCTGTAGTTCATAAGTGATTTCAGCAATTGATCGAAGTGTCACGCCTTTTTTATCCAGTTCGTTAACGACGTAATCAAAGGCTTTCGTATCTGGATACTTTTTATCATCTTGCATTTAAATAACCTTCTTTCGTGGAACATTCAAAATAAGTATACCAGTTTAAAATTTTGGTGGAAATAAAACGAATTATTTCGTTTTGCCTAGCAAAAACTTGCTAAGATAGAGATGAAAAAATTTCAAGGCTATTGTTTGCAAGCTTTTTATTATATGATGTAACTAGCGCAGAGAAGATGGGAGAACAAGATGAAAGAGAAAAAACAATATCAATTGGATAGTATCGCACCGCAAAATCGGCGGATGAATTATTGGGATATGTTTGCCACTTGGGTAGGGGCGAATGCGAATAACGGGACCTGGTTTATTGGTGGGGTGATTGCCGCCTGTGGACTAATTGGAGGCGTTGAAGCCTTGATTGTTGGTTCAGCCATCGCCTATGTCTTTTTATCATTAGTCGGCTACATGGGCTACAAAACCGGGGTTTCGACGACGGTTGTCTCACGGGCCGCTTTTGGCTTACGCGGTAGCATCGGACCTTCAATTGTTAATTTGATTCAATTTATTGGCTGGACGGCCGTGAATACTTTTATTGCGGCGACCTCAGTCTCGTATTTATGTAATGAAATATTTGGTTGGCCGGTTTACGGAAAACCCGGTGGCCAATGGGGACTCTTATTCGGTATTGGTATCATGAGTGTTTTACATTTAATTAGTGTTTCCGCAGGTCAGAAATCGATTCAAATGATTGAACGCGTCGGGATGATTATTGTCTTTATTTTCGTGATTTGGGAATCGATTGCAGTCTTTAAGCAGGTTTCCTTTGCCGATATTGCTCATTGGCAAGTGCCAGCCAAATCGAAGATGTCATTTGGAACCGCACTCGACACACTTGCTGCTTTTAACTTAGCTTGGGTCACTGCTGGGGCCGACTTTACGCGTTTTACGAATAAAAAATCAACTGCTACGACGGCCCCATTTTTAGGTGCGATGATTGGGGTATTCTGGTTTGCCTTTGTCGGTATTTTTGCCACGATTGCGATTGCCATCAGTAGCGGGGTTTACGATGCAAACAATTCAGATCCCAGCACGATTGCCTCTAAACTAGGCCTAGGAGCAATTGCGATGCTGGTAATTATCTTAACGAGTATGACCGCCAACGCTGTTAATCTGCAGGCAGCTGGCTCTGCATTAAACAATATGTTTCCAAAAATCAAATTAAAACCGTCCCTGTGGATTGTGACCATTTTAGCCACATTGGTGACCATCGTGCCCATGTTAGTCGGTAGTTTTTTAGATACTTTCGTGACCTTCTTAGATGTCCTGGGCATGATTCTCGGACCTTGGATTGCGATTATGGTGGTTGATTTCTTCATTATCAACCGCGGCAATTATTCCCTAACTGATTTAGCTTCTGCCGGTGGTAAATTTTGGTATGCGCACGGGATTAGTTGGATTGCTTATGTTAGCTGGATTATCGGGGTATTCTCTTATATGGGAATGCAAAAAGTCGATTGGATGCAAGCCACAGTCGGTGCGGCTTATCCTAATATGTTAGTGATTGGCATCGTCTATTATATTCTGATGAAACTGTTTAACAAACCTGTCACCAATCCGCAATAACGTTGTTGATTGATGGCCTTGATGATACTTAAACAATATTTCTTATTTTTATGTCTAATACTTCATACTTTCTTCACACGATGTGATTATAGTAGTCAACATACCAATTAAACCTCTTTTCATTTACTCCTCCAAAGTAATGAAAACAGTAGCTGGAGAGCAGCTACAATCCTACTCCTAGAACTAGATCGGCTTACCCGGGCTGGTCTAGTTTTTTTAGTTTTTCAATTGGTATAACCAGTTTGCAATCAGTTTGATTGTGGACTGGCTTTTTTGCGTCCAGTTAAAATTATGTTTGCACTTAAAATACTGAACTTGTATTGTAGAGATAACAATAACGATAAGGAGCGATTGTGATGTTAATCAAAAATGTTCATATTGAATCAGAAGAAGACGCACAAGATGTTCGAATTATTAATGGTAAATTTACGCAAATAGCGACTGACCTGGAACGACACGATAATGAAGAGGTCATTGAAGGCCAAGGCAACTTATTGCTGTCTCCATTTATCGATTCTCACGTGCATTTGGATGCTACCCGGACGGCAGGTGATCCGGAGTGGAATGAATCTGGAACTTTATTTGACGGGATTCGCATTTGGACAGAACGTCGCAAATCGCTCACTAAAGAAGATGTTAAAAAACGCGCCATTGAAACCATTCGCGAACAAGTCGCCAATGGAATTCAAGTAGTGCGCAGCCATGTTGATGTCACTGATCCTAATTTAACGGCCTTAGAGGCTTTGTTAGAAGTCAAGAATGAAGTGGCAGATTATGCGGAGCTCCAATTAGTCGCCTTTCCTCAATCTGGAATTTTATCATTTCCACATGGTAAAGAATTAATGGAACAAGCCGTCAAAATGGGTGTCGATGTAATTGGTGGGATCCCTCATTTTGAATTTACCCGCGATTATGGGGTTGAATCATTAAAATTTATTGTTGGACTGGCAGAAAAGTATGACCGCTTAATCGATGTCCATTGTGATGAGATTGATGATCCCAATTCACGTAACTTGGAAGTATTAGCGACGTTAGCTTATGAAACCGGACTTGGCGATAAGGTAACTGCCAGTCATACTACAGCGATGGGTTCTTATGACGATGCTTATTGTTATAAGTTGTTCCGCTTGTTGGAATTGTCGAATGTGAACTTTGTCTGCAATCCTGAAGTTAACTTACATTTGGGTGGACGCTTTGATACTTATCCAAAACGTCGTAGTATGACCCGGATTAAAGAATTATCTGAAGCGGGCATCAACGTGTCGTTTGGCGAAGATGATATTAAAGATCCATGGTACCCAATGGGAAATGGAAACATGCTGGATCAAGTCCAAATCGGTATTTTAGCCGGTCAATTAATGGGCTATCATGATATTCAAAATGCATACCAGTTCGTGACGAACAATGCCGCTAAGACATTGCACATCGCTGACCGTTACGGGATTGAAGTCGGTAAAGATGCAAACTGTTTGTTAATGAATCAAAAAAGCTTCTACGATGTTCTCAATGAACACGCAGAAGTCTTATATTCAATCCGAAAAGGAAAGATTTTAGTAGAAACTGAACCTAAGCAAGTCCACACTCACTTTTAAGAGGTGGGTTGAACTATTTATCTCCATAAATCATAAGCACTAAAGACTAATAATGCTGAGACAATTAGATTAATGCCACGGTAATGGGCGCTATAAAAATTTTGGATTAATTGTCCGGCTAACGTCCAAGTCAAAGTACCAACAATGCCAAATAAAATCATGATCGTGAATTTCATTGGGACGGTCCCCCAGAGACCAGCGACGGCAAAAGTGCTCATCCCCGTTACAAAGTAGAGATAACACTTGATATTAGTGGCTTGCAACAGGGCACCGGTCATAAAAGGATGCTGCCCAGCTGCAGCGGCACTATCGGGGTGAGAAATTAACACGTGATAGGCCAAGTAAAGTAGATAGAGCGAACCGATAATTTTTAAGCCAAAGACGACCGATTCGTATTGTTGAAAAAATGGATGCAAACAGTGAAATAACCCCGCCAATGATAATGAGGCCGAATAAAATGCCCGAGTTGAATACCAGGCCTTTACGAAAGCCCTTTTGTTGTCCTTCCGACATAGCCATAATGGTGTTGGGACCCGTTTTGAATGACATGACGGTGATGAACGCTAAGAATCCAGTCATATGTATTACCTCTCTAATTTAATTGCATTTGCAATAATATATTAATCGATATTCTAACGTGGTATAATTGCATTTGCAATGAAAGGAGTTAATTAAATGTTTAAAATCATTCGAACCATTGGAGCCGCCACCCGTTCAATTCAGACTGTCTCTAACGAAACCTTTAAACCGTTAGGACTGAATAATAATTTATTCATTTATTTAATTCGTACGGTGGAACAGCCAGGGATGTTTTTGGGTGAATTGGCGGATAGCTTGCAAATTGATCGCACGACGAGCTTTCGAACCGTCCAAAAACTTGTGAAATTAGGCTATTTAGAACTGAAAAATGATCAACAAAATTTAAAAATTAAACGTGTTTTTCCAACGACCAAAGCCAAAGAGCTGTATCCACAGTTACACGACTATGAACAACAATCTTCAGATGTATTACTCAAAAATTTATCAACGACAGAACGTAATCAGTTAGCAAAATTACTCGATAAGTTAAATATTTAATTCTTTGGAGGTCGTGCATGTGTCAAATAAGAGAAAAGGGATTTTATTAGCAATCATTGGACCAATTATGTGGGGCATTTCGGGAAATGTCGCCGAATATTTATTTTCAGTTCCAAATGTCACGCCACAATGGTTAGTGACAATTCGCCTGTTTGGCTCGGGTATTCTGTTACTGTTTTGGTGCTTAGTGACCGAGCCTAAAAAGACGATGGCAGTGTGGAAAAGTCCGCACACGATTATTAATTTATTAGTGTTTGGCCTCGCTGGGGTGTTGGTCTCTCAATACACCTATTTTTCGGCGGTCGCAGAAACCAATGCACCAACGGCCACAATCATGCAAATGTCTGGAACGGTCTTTATCATTGTTTATTTAGCGCTGCGAGCTTGGCAGCTCCCACGCCGGCTCGACGTGATTTCGGTAATTTTTGCCGTTGCGGGAACTTTTTTCTTAATTACCCACGGTCATCTTAACTCGTTGGCGATTACGCCGATGGGAGCCATTTGGGGTGTCTTATCCGGACTAGGGGCAGCATTTTATACCTTGCTGCCGCGAAAACTGTTAAAGGAATACGATACGAAGTTGGCGATTGGTTGGGCGATGTTATTTGCTGGGATTGTGATGTTACCCGGCTCATTATCATTAGCAACGCCCAAAATTACTGTGCCAGTGTTTGCAGCTATCTTTTATGTGACTGTGTTTGGCACGATGCTTGCCTATCTGTTTTATGTCGCCAGTTTAAATTATTTGTCACCTGCGACCACGGGGATGCTGGGGGTGTTTGAACCGTTAACAGCCACCTTGATTGGCGTTGCCTTTTTAGGCGCCCGATTTGGAGTACCAGAAATTTTTGGAATTTGTTTGATTTTAGCGACAACCTTTTTGCAAACCATCCCAACCGAAAAATTAGCTCGTTTTAGTCATAAACCGACTATCCTGAAATAGTTATCAATAGCCTACCGACGTACAATTCGCTATAATGGTGGTAAATCGATAGGGGGACGAACTTATGGCAAACGACATTTTAATCGCAACGACGGAAAATATCCCAGGACGTGAATATGAAGTGATCGGATAAGTATTTGGTTTAACCACTCAATCAAAAAATATTGTGCGTAACATTGGTGCAGGCCTTAAGAATATTGTTGGTGGAGAAATTAAAGATTATACTCAAATGTTAATTGAATCACGTGATATCGCAATTCAGCGGTTACGTGATAATGCTTCATAAATGGGTGCTGACGCTGTCGTAATGATGCGTTTTGACTCTGTTGCTATTAGCGATGATATGCAATCAGTCGCTGCGTATGGTACGGCAGTTAAATTTAAATAGCGTGTGACAGCTCACGGTTATACGGAAAATTTAAGTTTTGGAGCACTATTACGCAGTGAACAGATAAAAAATAATTGAATTTCAATATATTAAAAAACTAAACAGATCACTTTAGTGGTCTGTTTTTATCTAAAGATGGAGGCACGTTATGGTCAAACGAGATGGACATACACATACGGAATTTTGTCCTCATGGTAGTGGAGATGCTGCTGAAGCCATGGTCCAAAAAGCAATTAAAATGCGGTTTACAGAATATAGTATTACTGAACATGCTCCATTGCCACCAGAGATTGCTGAGCATTTTGGTGGTACTCGCGAAGGGCTAGATACAGCTTCCATCAGTATTGATCAAGTCCGACTTTATTTAGATTTGGCTCATCAGTTACAAGCTAAATATGCTGATCAAATCAAAATTAACGTTGGGTTTGAAGTGGATTATTTTGAAGATTATGAAACCTGGACAAAAGAGTTTTTAGACGAATATGGTCCAGAAACATCGGATAATCTATTATCGGTTCATTTTATGCCAGGTAAAGATGATAAATTATGGTGCGTGGACTATACAATCGATGATTTTGCTGAAGGATTTGCAAATTTAATCGCAGAACCACAAAACTTGTTTGAACGATTTACACGACTTGAGTTGGCCGCAACGCAATCTGATTTGGGTCAATATAAGCCAACCAGACTCGGACATATCACCTTGATTCGTAAGTTCCAAGATTATTTCAAATTACCTCGTCAGTTAGATGAAAAAAATCTCTGGTTAATGACAGAATTACTAGAAGAGATTAAAAAACGGGGATATGAACTGGATTTGAATACTGCCGGGTTATACAAAGAATATTGTAATGAAATTTATCCTACGCGGCGAGTTGTGCAACAAGCTAAAGAATTAGGTATTCCAGTGATTTATGGATCGGATGCTCACAGTATTCGAGAAGTAGGACATGGATATCACGAAGTGGAAGATTTCATTCGAGAATAGAGGACAAAATGGATATTAAAGAATTAGCAACTCGTTCTAAAGCAATTCGAGAGAGATATCATGAATTTGAAATTAACCAAGATGGACAGCCATGGAATGTTGAACAGGATGCCTTATCATTTTTGACCGATGCTGGTTTGGTTGGACGCAAGGTAATGGATCAAACCGGTAGTTGGCCAGACAGCAATGAAGATGTTAGCTTAGATTATAAAATTGCTGAATCGATTTGGTGGTTAGCCTCAATTGCCGATAATCAAAATATTAATTTAGAAGAAGCGCTTGATGATTTCTTAACTGAAAGAGAACAACATCTTAAATAATCTCCACTTGCAACAGAGACCAATGATTTATCGGTCTCTTTTTTGTTTAATATTTATCAGAAACATTGTTTGACGAACCTAAATAAAATAATTGACAATTAAAAAATATAGCGTATTATGAGTTTTACATTAATATTTGATGAGAATAATAAAGCGAAGAATAGTCCAGTAGATGCGAATTTGTTTAAGGGAGTCACGGTCACCGATTGAGAGCCGCGGCAACAAATCAATTTGAAGTCACAACTATGAGCTGATTAAATTAATCCGGTGGATACCGTTATCAAGTTGACTCCAGTCAGCATGAGCTAATTATCGTGAGGTAATTAGAAAATGAGGTGGGACCGCGATTTAATCGTCCTCGTAGCAAACATTATGTTTGTTGCGAGGACGTTTTTTGTATCAAAAGGTTTTCACTTATGAATAGCTCTCAAGTATTAACAAGAAATTTTAAAGATGCTGAACTCGCATCTGAGAAATTTAAAGTTAAGTGTCGAGAGTTGTAAGTGAAAACTAGATTATAAAAAAGGCTTTTCAACTCTGATATATCGAGTTGAAAAGTTAAAAAATTAGATTAAAGGAATTTAATTATCGGGAGAATTAAAATGTTAAAAAATCAACTTCCAACTGGCGTTCGAGATGAACTCGGTATTAATGCCAGAATTAAAGAAACAACGGTTAATACAATTCAAAATTATTTCTATCAACGTGGGTTTGAAAAAATCAAAACACCAGTGATTGAATACCAAGATGTGTTTGAGGACTATGACGTGGGTCAGCAGCGACTGTTCAAGTTCTTATCAGCTAGTGGTAATTCGGTCGTACTCAGGCCAGATATGACATTACCATTGGCAAGAGTGCTCAGTTCGACGCAAGTTAAGTTACCAGCCAAGTTTTATTATTCGGGAGACATTTTTAGAATTAACAAAGCTTTGTCAGGGTCACAAGATGAAATGACTCAAGCAGGCGCAGAATTGATTGGTTTCTCCAGTATGAAGGCTGAACAAGAATGTCTGTCGATGATGATTGAACTGGCTCAGATTTTGGAACTGGAATCAATCCAAATTGAATTAGGTTTGGCAAGGTTTGTGAAACAAATTTTAGAAATGCTAACAGATAACATTGATCAAATTCATGCTATTGAAGAAGCATTATTTTCTAAACAAATTACCAAATATAATCAACTAATCGTCGCGTTTGACGAATCAGAATATACCAGCTTATTGAAAATCTGGCCCCGCTTATTCGGCCCCGCACAAGATGTGTTAGATGAAATTTTTCCTTATAAATTTCCAGAACGATTGCAAGAAAAGGTAACGGAGCTGCGCCAATTGGTCAGCTGGTTACAAGTGCGCTATCCCAATCAAAATGTTGAAATTGACTTGAGTACTCGAGCACCACAGGATTATTATACGGGGATTACCTTCCAAGCCTATAGTAGTCAATCAGCCACCTTTTTGTTTAGCGGCGGACGGTATGATCATTTATTGAATCACTTTCAAAAAGAAAAAGTGGCGGCGATTGGTTTAGGGATTGATGTTGACCAAATTGCCCTAATTTCTCAAGTAGATTGTCAAACCACACCAATGACCTACATTTACTTTAATGATAATCAGTGGGAATTGGCTGAACAAAAATTAATGGAACTGGATAAGGCCACACTATGTTTGGTTGATTCACTGGAAGAAGCTCAGAAAGTAGCAGATAACAATGACGGACAGTTACTAGACCTAACCGCGGAGGTGATTAAATGACAGAACGAATTAAGATTGCACTAACTAAAGGGCGAGTTGAAAAACAAACGTTACCCTTGCTCGAAGTTGCTGGGTTGAACGTTGACCCAGTGTACGACAAGCAACGACGGTTAATTTTTGATTTACCGGATGATCCATACACGATTATTTTAGCGAAAGGGCCTGACGTCTCCACTTACCTTTCAAATGGGGCCGTGGATATCGGCATTGTTGGTAGTGATATTTTGGCAGAACAACAAGATGATGCCTATGAATTACTTGATCTCGGTATTGGTAAATGTCAGTTCATTCTGGCTTCCACACCGGATTTTAATCCTAAGAGTACGAAACGGAAGGTAATTGGCACCAAGTATCCGCATATTACGCAAGAGTATTTTGCGAAACGGGGCGAAGATGTTGAAATTATCAAAATTGAAGGTTCCGTAGAACTGGCGCCCTTAATTGGATTAGCAGATGCAATTGTTGATATCACCGAAACAGGGACTACCTTGCGAGAAAATAATTTAAAAATCTTTGATTATTTACGTGAGGTATCCACCAGAGTGGTTGTTAACCCAATGTCGTTGAAGCAACATCGAAATGAAATTTTTGATTTAGTTGACCGACTAGAAGGTGCCATTAAAGCCAAGTCGTAAGCTGCAGATAGAAATTGACATAATTTAAAAATCAGAGGAGATTTTATCATGAAAATAACAACAGATAGTTTAGAGAAGCAATTAGCCAACGTTCAAAAGCGAACAGCCCAATTAACCGATCCAAAAATCGAAGCGGCAGTTCGTGAAATTATTGAAACCGTACAAGCTAAAGGTGATGCAGCGGTTCGTGATTATACGAAAAAGTTTGATGGCGTTGAACTAGCAGATTTTAAAATTTCTGAAGAACGCATCGATGCTGCCTATGAAAATATTGACCCTAAGACGAAAGAAGCCTTAGAAGTTGCTCGCGATAACATCATCAGTTTCCACAAAAAAGAAGTTGAATATGGCTTCGTTGATACTGAAAAAGCTGGCGTAATGCGTGGCCAAAAAGTCATTCCGCTGGCCTCAGTTGGACTTTATGTACCCGGTGGGACGGCTGCTTATCCTTCGAGTGTTTTGATGAATGCGATTCCTGGAAAATTAGCTGGTGTTAAGCGACTCGTGATGGTCACTCCAGATCCTACTGAAGCCGTTTTAGCTGCTGCCAAAATTGCTGGTGTCGATGATGTTTATCAATTAGGTGGCGCTCAAGCAATTGCCGCCCTAGCTTATGGAACGGAAACAGTTCCTCGTGTTGATAAAATTTTTGGACCAGGGAACGTTTATGTAGCTACTGCTAAGAAGATGGTCTTTGGACAAGTTGCTATTGATATGATCGCTGGACCTTCTGAAATTGGGATTATCGCTGATTACAGTGCGAAACCAAAACAAATCGCGGCTGACTTATTATCACAAGCTGAACATGATCGCTTAGCGCGTCCAATTTTGGTAACCAACAGTATGAAATTAGCCGAATCAGTTTCGAATGAAGTTGAATTACAACTTCAAACGTTACCTCGTGAAGAAATTGCCCGTGAATCCGTTGAGGAACAAGGCTTTATTTCAGTGTTACCTGACTTAGACCAAGTCTTTGAATTGATGAACGCGATTGCACCAGAACATTTGGAAATCCAATTACCAAATCCAACTGGTTACTTGAGTTTAGTTGAAAATGCCGGTTCAGTCTTCTTAGGACAATACGCTTCAGAACCATTAGGTGATTACGTAGCAGGTCCTAATCACATTTTGCCAACTTCAGGGACGGCTCGTTTCTCATCACCAGTGGGGGTTTATGATTTTATTAAACGAACTCAATTTATCCAATATAGTGCAGCTGCCTTGGAAAAAGAAGCGCAATATGTCACAACTTTGGCCCGTGTCGAAGGACTTGAAGGTCATGCACGTGCAATTGAAGCACGGGAGGCCAAATAATGCGGACAGGTAAAGTTGAACGGATTACGAAAGAAACTTCGATTCAGGTCGAACTTGATTTAGATAACCAGTATGAAAGTGAAATTGATTCAGGAATTGGATTTTTAGATCATATGTTAATTCTCTTTGCTAAACATGGTCGGTTTGGCCTAAAAGTGAAAGCCGACGGAGACTTAAATGTGGATCCACATCACACCACTGAAGATATCGGAATTGCCATTGGCGAATGTCTGGTACAAGCGCTGGGTGACAAAACTGGGATTGAACGATATGGAGATGCCTTGGTGCCCATGGATGAAACTTTAGGCCAAGTAGTGATTGATTTAAGTGGTCGTTCTTACTTAGTATTTGACGCTGAGTTTACGAATCAAAAATTAGGTGGCTATGATACGGAGACGACGGAAGACTTTTTCCAAGGATTAGCTTTCAATGCGCACATGAATTTACATGCTCGAATTTTATACGGTCGTAATACCCATCATGAAATTGAAAGTTTGTTTAAAGCGTTAGGCCGTGCGCTACGCAAAGCAGTCACAATTAATCCTGAAATTGAAGGTGTGAACTCGACGAAAGGAATGATCTAATGATTGCAGTCATCGATTACGATACTGGAAATGTTAAAAATGTAATGAAGGCTTTAACATATGTTGGGCTGGAAAGTATCTTAACTGATGATGCTGACGAGATTTTGTCAGCAGATGGAGTTATTTTACCCGGCGTGGGATCATTTGGACCAGCGATGGATGAACTAAACAAACGTGACTTGGTGCCAGTGTTGCAAGAAGTTGTGCAACGAAAGATTCCATTACTCGGGATTTGTTTAGGCATGCAATTGCTATTTGAAACAGGCTATGAATTTGGCCAACATCAAGGGTTAGGATTTTTACCTGGTAAAATTGTGGAAATTCCAGCTAAAGAGGGTTTGAAAGTTCCTGAAATGGGTTGGAATCAAAATGAAGTGTTACAACCCGCAAGCCGGTTTGCCGGCGTTGATGGTAAATTTACTTACTTCGTGCACTCATTTTACGCTGATTGTCCGCAAGAAATTGTAGTCGCTGGGGTTCAATACAGTACGTTTATTCCCAGTGTTGTTAGCCAAGGATCAGTCGTGGGGATGCAATTTCATCCTGAAAAGAGTACGGATGCTGGCTTAGATTTGTTGAAAGCTTATAAAGGAATGGTGGAAGAATATGTGGATACCCGCAATTGATTTATCTCAAGGTCAAAGTGTGCGTTTATATCAAGGTGATTTTGAACAAAAAACAATTATAAATTCAAATCCATTGGCTCAAGCACAACAAATTGAAGTAGCGGGGATGCAATGGTTGCATTTAGTTGATTTAGATGGCGCTAAAGCTGGCAATCCGCAAAATTTATCAGCGATTCAAGCAATCCTGAAAAACACGAATTTAAAAGTGGAACTGGGTGGCGGAATTCGCTCATTGGACCAAATTGAAACTTATTTAAAACTAGGGATTACCAGAGTCATTATTGGCTCAGCTGCCATTAACAATCCATCGATTGTAAAGCAGGCCGTGGACCAATTTGGAGCTGAAAAAATTGTTGTCGGGGTTGATGGACGCAATAAAATGGTGGCCACTGAAGGCTGGTTAGAAACTAGCTCAACTTCGATGGCTGACGTCATTGCCAAAATGATTGGATTTGGAGCAGACACGTTTATCGTGACTGACATTGATAAAGATGGAACCATGCAAGGACCCAACACCGAATTACTCGTTGAATTGCAAAGCCAATTTAGACAAGCTAACATTATCGCGTCAGGTGGGATTCGTGATATTGATGATTTGCAAAATTTAAAAGATGCAGGCATTGATAGTGCAGTGATTGGTAAAGCTTTATCAAATGGTGGTATCACCCTAGAACAGTTAAAGGCGGTGGATTAATGCTCGCAAAACGAATTATCCCGTGTCTGGATGTTGATGATGGCCGGGTCAAAAAAGGAATTAATTTTGTTAATTTAAGAGATATTGGTGATCCAGTTGAAATTGCCGCAATGTATCAAGAGCAAGGGGCTGATGAATTAGTCTTTCTCGATATTACAGCGACGAATGAACAACGTAAAACGATGGCCGATGTGATTGAACGGGTATCATCTCAAGTGTTTATGCCTTTAACAGTGGGCGGTGGAATTCGCAGTATTGAAGATATGCAAACAATGTTGCGTGCTGGGGCTGATAAAGTTTCACTGAATTCAGCAGCGGTGAATAATCCCGCTTTGATTCAACAAGGCGCAGAAAAGTTTGGTTCTCAATGTATTGTTGTAGCCATCGATACTTGGTGGAATGAAGAAACCGAACAATATGATGTGATGGTCAAAGGTGGTCGTGAAGATACCGGACTAAATGCCATTCAGTGGGCCAAAGTTGTTCAAAAATTAGGTGCAGGAGAATTGTTAATTACCAGTATGGATGCCGATGGAACAAAAAATGGCTTTGATATTGCACTGTATCAAGCAATGGATGAAGTAGTTGATGTGCCATTGATTGCGTCCGGTGGTGTGGGTAAGGTTGAAGATTTTAGTGAAGTATTTCAAGAAACTAATGTGGATGCAGGTTTAGCAGCTTCTGTTTTTCATTTTCGTGAATTAACCGTCGATCAAGTTAAAGCTCATTTACGTGAACAAAAGGTGGTAGTTCGATGATTTATCCAAAATTTGATAATGAAACTGGGTTAGTTCCCGCAATTATTTCGGATGTGCATACGCATGAAGTGTTGATGCTGGCCTATATGAACAAGGAAGCTTTTGAAAAAACGGTTGAGACAAAACAAACATGGTTTTGGTCACGTTCCCGTCAAGAATATTGGCATAAAGGTGAAACTTCAGGAAATACCCAAAGCGTGGTTGAAATTAAGATTGATTGCGACTTAGATACTTTAGTCGTGATGGTTGAAAAAAAGGGACCAGCCTGTCATACCGGCCACGAAAGTTGCTTCTTCCGGACAATTAATAGCACGGATGAAACGGTTTATTAAAGTAGCTGAAAATTTGAAAGGAAGTTATCGACTTGAACGAACAAAATATTGAAGAATTATACGCCATGATTAAAGATCGGAAAGAAAATCCGGTAGAAGGTTCATATACCGACTATTTATTTACTAAAGGCCTGGATAAGATTTTGAAAAAAGTTGGCGAAGAATCAACGGAAGTAATTGTTGCTGCCAAGAACAATAGCGCAGAAGAATTACAATATGAGACTGCTGACCTGTTTTACCATGTGATGGTGTTATTAGTCGAAATGGATATGCCATTTGATAAAATTAAGCAAGAATTAGCTTCTAGAGAAGGCTTAATGAGCAAGACCAAAGATCGAGATCAAATTGAAAAACTATAAATTACCGCGAGCACTATTTTTTCAAAGGAGGTCAATATGAAAGATAATATCAAAAATTTAAAAGCTTATGTACCTGAAGAACCACTGGATGTCTTGATGGAACGATATGGTCTCGACCGGGTAGTGCGCTTGTCAGCAAATGAAAATCCCTTTGGAACATCACCAAAAGTACGAGATACAATTACTAACAGCTTTTTGGAAAGTAATCGCTATCCTGATGGTTCAGCCGAAAAATTGCGTGAAACAGTTAGCAATTTTTACCAAGTTGCACAAGAACAATTAGTCTTTGGGGTGGGGTTAGACGAAATTATTTCATTAATTAATCGGACCTTTTTAACTGATGGGGATGAAGTCTTGTTAAATGCGCCAACCTTTTCTGAGTACGCGTTGAATGCTGAAATTGAAGAAGCTGTGCCCGTGTATGTACCAGTTAAATCTGATGGACACATTGACTTTGATGCTTTAAAGCAAGCTATCAATGATAAAACTAAGTTAATTTGGATCTGTAATCCAAATAATCCCACAGGTACATACGAAGATTTGGCTGCGATTACTGAATTTGTCAAAACAGTACCAGAAGATGTTTTAGTGGTCATTGATGAGGCGTATTTAGAATTTGTCACTGATGAAACTGACAATTCGGCAATGCATTTAGTCAATGATTACGAGAATTTGGTGGTGCTAAGAACTTTTTCAAAGGTATATGGGTTAGCAAATTTCCGGGTTGGCTTTGGTGTCTTTTCTCCAAAATTGGCTAATTATATGCAGACAGTTCGTCTACCTTATAATCTAAATTCAATGTCGCAACAAGTCGCGGTGACCGCATTGCAAGATCAAGATTTTGTCAAAAAGACCGTCCAAAAGACGAAAGAAGAACGTGAACTTTGGGAAGACTGGCTGCGTGAAAACAAAATTATTTTTTATCACAGTCAAGCAAACTTTGTGTTTATTCAATTAGATAATGCCAATAAAGTAGCAGAATACCTAAAAACCAAAGGATTCCTTGTTCGCAACGGCCTTCAACCAGGGTGGTTAAGAATCACGATTGGTAACACCGAAGATAATTTGCAAATTAGAGATTTAATTCTAGAAGCAAAATAGAGTAGAAATAAAAAAATAATTCCAATGTCATGACGGCAGTGGAATTATTTTTTATAATCACGTTTTAAACGAGAGTTGTCACACACTTCTGAGCTATGTTCCAACTCTCAAATCACTCACTTAACTTAATAACACCAACACCTAAAAAACAGGCATTGGTGTTATTTTTGTTAATGCTCGTAATTTAAACGAGAATTGTCACACACTTTTTATCTAATATCTTTATGAATGATTTGCATGTTTTGTTCAATTTGAGTGAGCTCTTCAGCGTAACCAATGAGGTCGTTACTGTATTTAGCGATCATGTTAGGATCGGAATTGGTTTTATATTTTAGTTTGTGCTCCAAACTAGCCCACATATCCATTCCAATTGTTCGAATTTGAATTTCAACCGGGACTTCATAAGGTCCATCCGTTTGAAAGGCTGGAACGGATAAAATCAAATGAAGACTGCTATAGCCACTATCTTTCGGATTGTTAACATAATCTTTCCGGCGAATTAAAGTGACATCGTCTTGTTTTAACAGATTGTCTTCAATGGCTTCGATATCGTCAATGTAATTTGTAATTACTCGAATGCCGGCGATATCAAAAATATTTTGCTGCATCGCATCTTTTTGAAAGGGAATGCCCTTCTTTTTCATCTTATTAAACAGACTGGCCACATCCTTCATACGGGCTTCCATGTGATGGATAGGGTTGTAATCGTAGCGTGTATGAAATTCGGCGTCCAAGTTTTCTAGCTTGGTACCAAATTCGTTCATCCCTGAATGATACAGCTGAAATAAAGTAGTCAACTGGCCGATTTGTTCAGGTGTGACAGAATTGGCAACATTACGCATTTATTCTCGAATACGGCTTGGATTTAAGCTATTTTGATGTTCGTTAATCATGGGTTTACTCCTTGAAAATTATTTTTTTGCAAGTTCTCGCCAATCTTTTGCCCAAATTAAACCCATGGTATTTTCACCGGTATGCACACTAATTACTGGCCCAAGATGACTGGAATTAACTGGTACGCCAGGAAATTCGTCTTTAAATTCAGCTTGCCAGGTGATATTTGCATCTGGATTGTTCGCGTCAATAGTTGTGGCTCGAATTGGGTAGTCAGTGTCTTTAGTTTCAATTTCAAAATCACTGAATGTCTTTTTAAAAGCTTTTTTCATTGTTCGTTCTTTACCAATAGCGACAATTTGGCCAGCATCATTAAAAGTTAAAATTGGTTTAATCCGTAATAAATTACCAACAAAGGCAGAGCTATTTGAAATTCGACCAGTGCGCAGTAAGTGTTTTAAATCATCCACAATAAATAATGCGTGGGTGCTGTCACGTAAATCAGCTAATTTCGGCATAATCTGAGATGCATTGAAGCCGTTACGCACCATCTGAGCTGCCATTAAAGCCATATTTCCTTCACCAGCACTGGCAATCTTTGAGTCAAACGGAAAAACTTTTAATCGATCATAATCTTGGACAAACATCGATAAGTTATCAAAAAAGCTGGTTATTCCTGATGAAAGATGAATTGAAATTACTTCATCATATCCTTCATCGGCAAGCTTGTCATAGGTGGCTTGCATTTGAGCCATCGTAATTTGTGCAGTCGTAGGTAAAACACTCTCATTACGCATGCGGTCAAAGAAAGTTGGACTATCCATATCAATATTTTCAAGATAAGCTTGGTTATCAAAAATCACAGTGATAGGTACCACGGTGATGTCATATTCGTCGGTTAATTTGGGCGGTAGATATGCTGCACTATCAGTCACAATCGCAGTTTTCATATTAGTTGTCCTCATTTCTTTTTGTCAGTTGTTCATTATATACTAGTCGTCAGATTAAACTCAACCGAAGATACTATTCAGAAAGTGAAACTTCGAAGGCAAACGTGATACAATTGTACCGATAAATAATGCACATGAAGATGGGAGTTAATAATATGAGTGTTGATATTCCGCAAAATATGGATGAAGTTGCTATGAATTTGGCAAGAGAAAACAGGGCCGGACATAACTACTCTGAAGACGAAGTAATAAAAAAAGCAGTTTTAGAATCGCTTCAGGCATATACCGACGAAGAAACAGAAGGACACTATGACACAGTGGCCTGGGATGGCGAAAATATGGTTGTCACCGATATTATGAAAGCGAAGATGGGTCAAGTAGAGCCAGTTGGTGCCAACTTCATTGAAGATTTTCGAAAGGATGCAATGGGATTAATGTTTAAGCTAGAAAGCGCCGCAGCTAAAATTACCCATGGTCGTTAATCATGAAAATTACAAATGCAAAATCAGCTGACATTGATGAAATTATGACGATTGAAAATAGTGGTTTCACAACAGACGAGGCAGCAACTGAACCCGCAATGGCTGAAAGAATCGAAGTGATTAATGATACTTTTCTCGTGGCCTATGGCGATGAGGGCGAAGTGCAAGGCTACGTTGTGGGACCAGTGGTTGGACAACGATATTTGACTGACGATTTATTTGAAAAAGTAGTTAATAATCCTGAAAAAGGTGGGTTCCAGAGCGTGCTCAGTTTGGCGGTTTCACCTGCTGCACAACATCAACAAATCGGTTCTAAGTTAATGGAACGCTTAATTGACGATGCTCGAATTGCAAAACGTGATGGCATCACTTTGACCTGTTTAGGTCGGTTAGTACCATTTTATGAATTAAATGGTTTCACAGATGAAGGGTTATCTGACTCAACTCATGGCGGAGAAGTTTGGCATAATATGGTTCTAGAATTGGCTTAATGTCGTCGATTATGAAAAAGATTTAATCTAAACATTAAACTATTCTCATAGTACAGTGAAATCCCCCTTTAATAGACAAACTTAGGTATACTGTTCTTACTGACATTTTGTAAGTAAAATATTGGAGGATTTATTTGTTATGAAAAAATGGTTCAAAATTGCTGCGATTGCCGCGCTAGGTTTATTATTAACGATTACTTTGACGGCTTGCGGTAAAAGTAGTTCAAGTGACTCAGTTCAATTGAAAACTAAGGGAACTTTAACCGTTGGACTCGAGGGCACCTATGCACCATATTCTTATCGTGAAGATGGTAAATTAAAAGGCTTTGAAGTTGAGTTGGCCAGAGATGTCGCTAAAAAAATGGGTTACAAAGTTAAATTTGTACCCACTAAATGGGATAGCTTGATTGCTGGAGTTTCAAGTAAGAAGTTTGATGTGGTCTTCAACAACGTTACCATTACTTCTGCTCGTGCCAAGAAGTTTTCATTCACAGATCCTTATATCTATTCTCGTGAAGTTTTGATTACTAAGAAAGACAACACAACTATCAACAGTGTTGATGACATCAAAAACAAGAAAATTGCCGCCGGTGTTGGTACTAACAACGAAACGGTTGCCCAAAAATTTGGTGCTAAAGTTGTGTCATCCAGTGAATTTACCAGTGCCCTTTCGTTGGTGAAGGATGGTCGAGCTGACGGGAATCTGAATGCGCGTGAAGCATATTTGAGTTATCTGAAGGATAATCCAGCTGCAGCAAATGATTTTAAATACACAGTCATTCCTACTAATAAGGTGAAAGCTGCTAAGATTGCTGGCCTAGTGAATAAGGACAATCCAGCTTTGACTAAGAAAATTAATAAGGCTTTGAAAGAATTGAAAGCTGACGGTACGTTGAAGAAACTTTCAGTGAAGTATTTCACCGCAGATATTACTGAAAAATAAAGTTGCAATCGTTAACTGTTAATTTAAAGTTGACTTTATGTGCAGAGTGCTTTACCATTTTGGTTACAATTAAATTAAAAGTCGATGAAGATGAGTATGAATATTTTTCATTTTAGAGAGTTCCCGGCTGGTGTGAGGGGATATGAAACATTCAGAAGATGGTCTTCGTAAAATCTAGATAATCAAGCTAAGAGTTAAATTATCGTGGTTGGCGCTCATTAACGCGTAGCATTACATCAAAGGGGATTGTGCACAATCCTAAATTAAGGTGGTACCACGATAATTCGTCCTTATTCCGTTTCACTACGGGGTAGGGGCGTTTTTAGTTTATAATAGGTTTATTGACTGGAGTAAAAATGGAGGAATGAAGAATGAAAAGATGGTTGAAGATATTTGGTGTTGCAGCGTTGGGATTATTATTGGCAGTCACATTAACCGCTTGTGGTAAAAGTAGTAGTTCGAATGATTCAGTTCAATTAAAAACTAAAGGAACATTAACAGTTGGCTTGGAAGGCACCTACGCACCATACTCATATCGTGAAGATGGTAAGTTGAAGGGCTTCGAAGTTGATTTAGCAAGAGATGTGGCTAAAAAGTTGGGTTATAAAGTTAAATTTGTACCAACTAAGTGGGACAGCTTAATTGCCGGTGTTTCTAGCAAAAAGTTTGATGTGGTCTTCAATGATGTAACTGTCACGCCTGAACGCTCAAAGAAATTCTCATTTACTGATCCATACATTTACTCTCGTGAAGTGCTCGTTACCGCTAAGAGTAATACAGATATCAAGAGCATCGATGACATCAAAGACAAGAAGATTGCTGCTGGTGTTGGTACCAACAATGAAGATGCTGCCAAAAAATATGGTGCAAAAGTTGTTTCTTCGAGTGAATTTACAAACTCACTTGATTTAGTTAAACAAGGACGTGTTGATGGAACCTTGAATGCGCGTGAAGCCTATCTAAGTTACTTGAAAGACAACCCAAGTGCTGCTAATGACTTCAACTATCAAGTTGTACCAACTAACAAAGTCAAGGCTGCTAAAATTGGTGGTCTAGTTAACAAAAATAACACGGCTTTAACAAAGAAAATTAATAAAGCTTTGAAAGAATTAAAGGATGATGGAACTTTGAAGAAGCTATCTGAAAAGTATTTCACGGCTGATATTACTGAAAAATAGAGTTTAGAAGGGAAATGAAATTATGTGGGACACCATTGTCAAATCTACGCCTGAAATTGTCGGGGCCGGTATCAAATATAGTATTCCTTTGGCCTTAATTTCGTTCGTAATTGCGATGGTAATTGCCGTAGCAACTGCTTTAGTGCGAACAACCGAGCCAAAAGGAAGTGGCATTACCAAATTTTTATTTAAACTGTTAAAGTGGATTATCAGTTTTTATATTTGGCTATTCCGGTCGACGCCATTGTTGGTTCAATTATTCATTGTGTTTTTTGGACTGCCAAGTATTGGGGTGGAGCTTGATGCATTCACCGCCGGGATTATCACCTTCTCATTAAATACCGGTGCTTATTGTTCTGAATCAGTTCGTGGAGCAATTATTTCAATTCCTAAGAGTCAGTGGGAGGCAGCCTACGCTATTGGTATGTCATATTCTCAAGTGTTATTTAGAATTATTTTCCCTCAAGCCATGCGTGTGGCGATTCCACCAGTGTCCAATTCATTTATCGGATTGGTCAAAGACACCTCGCTGGCAAGTTCAATTACGATTTTGGAAATGTTCACTGTCAGTCAACAAATTGCCGCTAAAAATTATGAACCCATGTTGATGTATTGTATGGTTGCCGTGTATTACGCCGTCTTTTGTTCAATTTTGAGTATTGGGCAATACTACTTGGAAAGATACACGTCACGCTACATTGTGACTGGGGGTTAATAGATGTTAAAACTAGAACATGTTGATAAAGAGTATGCTGACCATCATGCTTTAAATGATATTAATTTGGAATTTCAAGAACATGAAACGACGGTCTTACTAGGGCCTTCAGGTGCTGGTAAATCAACGTTATTGCGCTCGCTTAATTTGTTGGAAGAGCCTGAACGTGGTATTTATCAAATCAGTGATCATACAATTGATTTCAGCAAAGACATTTCGAATAAAGAAAAATTACAAATTCGGCAATTAACTGGGATGGTCTTTCAAAGTTGGAATCTATTTCCTCACTTGACTATTTTACAAAATATTACTGAAGGACCAATTCACGTCTTAAAGCAAAGTAAAGCTGACGCCGAGACCAATGCTGAACGATTACTTAAATTGGTGGGCTTGGAAGACACCAAGAATCGTTTTCCAAACCAACTTTCGGGTGGTCAACAGCAACGAATTTCAATTTGTCGTGCACTAGCGATGAATCCTGAATATATTTTATTTGATGAGCCAACCAGTGCTTTGGATCCGGAACTAGAAGCCCAGGTATTACGGGTGTTATTGGAGTTAGCCGAAGAAAAGCAATCGATGATTGTGGTGACTCATAATTTGGAGTTTGCAAGACGAGTCGCTAATAAAATCGTCTTTCTGGAGAATGGCAAAATTGAATTTGAAGGTACTGCGGATGAATTTTTCAATCATCCAACAGATCGAATTAAGGCATTTTTGACGGGGATGACATTCTAAGTTGAGAAGGCTTTACGAAGCAGATGAGGTAAGCTGGAATAAATAAGGCATAACGAATCGGTTTGCTTCGGAATTTGGACAACAAAAAAAGTAGCACCCAATTAATTTTGGATGCTACTTTTTAAATCCAATTAAATTTTCTTTTTTACTTCATATGCATTGGGATGGTCTTTATGGCCTTCTGGTAATGCATCTTTAGCATAGAAGATAGCGTAATCTTTATCATCAGGACCTTTGGCAATTACCAAATCATCGAGTGATTTATTGTTCTTCCAAAGTTGGCCCTTACGCACAGCCTCTTGATAATCATTAATATTAGCGATTGAATCTCCTGGATTGAAAAAAATACGATCTGACATACGAATCAACTCTCTTTCATCAAATTATTTACGGCTAAGGAAGTCCACTTTAACTTGTTCTAGTATGTGACCTTCGATGGCGTGATAGAACTCATTGAGCCAGTAGCCGTTTTCTAATGGCAACTTGGTATCTAAAGCATAAACGTATAACGAGTACAGATGGTCCTTATCTGGTGGCTGAGGACCGTTGTAACGCTGAATCTGTAATGGATCAGTTGCGCCAACCATTCCTCCAGCAGTACTATTTTTACCCTGAATCATTTGAAAGGAGTCATCACGACTGGCATCCTCAGGAATTTCAGTTAATGTAGCGGGGATGTTGGCAGCCGCCCAATGAATCCAGGTGAAACCTGATACTGGAATGGCATCATCATCTACCATGACTAACGCGATTGAAACTGTTTCGGCAGGCAGGGATGTGATTGAAATTGGAAACGATAACGCTGGATGGTTATCATACTTATATTCGTCAGGAGCGTACTTGCCGTATTTGTCAGGCAAATAGCCATCAACGATTGGTAATGAAACTTGCACGAACATCACTCCTCTTCTTCTTGATAATTTCATTATACATTTTTTTATCAGGTGGAGCGAATAACAGGTTATTTGTTGAATGAAAATCGATAACCCTTGACAAGTATTCAAAATAAATATATTCTAATTGATAATTTAATACGTCCACATGAAACCGATGAAGTGGAGATCAAGATAATCGTGCACGCACAGAGAGTTGACGCAGCTGGAAGTTCAACCGAACGCAGATTATTAAATGGACCACGGAGGGAATGCTGAAAGCATTTAGGTAGCGGACAAGAACGTTAATTCTTGAGTGTTAATGAAAATTACAGATTGCATTCGAAGAATGTGAGATGGAATTTGTAATTAAACGGAGAGAATTGTTCTTGGAAGCTGAGTTAATCAAACCTAACTGTAAGTACCGCATTACGTCAGACACGCGTCAGTTGTCAGGAATGTGTTTGCATTCTGCAAAGAGTAGAAACGATTTTATTCGTTAGTACTAATTTTTCAGGTGGATGATTTGAGAGCTTAACAATTTTTGTAATTGTTTTGTTCATGAATTGTCCCAGAAAATCACTAGTACGTTCTGAATTAAGGTGGCACCGCGGGAAATCCGTCCTTATAACAAGTTATTATTTTTGTTATGTGGACGGATTTTTTGATTTGAAGTGTGAGCCAACACGGTTAGCTTCTGGAGTATAAGAAAAAATATTAGAACTTGAAAAGTGATAAATATTTTGAAGTTATACATGAGGGAGCTGTGCTGGCGAACACGATGTGGAACAAGTTGAGTAATGGAACTCGTTTAATCAAAATTGAATAACGTGATTACGTTTAAAAAATAAAAAAGTGAGGTCATTTAAATGTTTCCAACAATTGATGAATTAAAAACATACGCAAAAAATTATCGATATGCACCAGTGAAAGTGGAAGTAGATTTAGCTGATTTTGATGTCTATCAAGTGACGGATTATCTGGATCAGTATTATGATACTTGCTTGCAACTGACTATCAATAATCACGACCAAAGTAAATTTACATATATCGTAGTTGATCCTAGTGCTGAAATCAGAATCGAAGCGGATGGCGTATATGTTGACGGTGACAAGCAATCAGTCAATGCGCACGAATATTTAAATGATATTTTGACCAAATATCGGACGCCGAAAATCGAAGGAATGCCACCTTTTAGCGCGGGAACTACTGGTTACTTCGCCTATGAATATATTAAAGAGGCTGTTTTAAAATTAAAAAAATTGCCTACTTTGCCTGATCATCAACCATTGGCACGGCTGTTATTAGCTGATATTGTCATTGCCTATGACCATGAACGTGGGGTCTGTGAATTTATCAAATTGGTTGACTTAACAGATTTGACGGAAAGTGTTGAACAAGCTGAAAAACAATTAACGATGTTGAAAAACATGGTTTTGCAAATTCCCAACCACGAGCTGCAAACATTTAACTTACTACATGACTTCACCCCGCGATTTGCCGAATCACAATTCGCTGCCGGTGTGGAAGAAATTCGTAAAGAAATTGAAGCTGGTGAAGTGTTCCAGCTGATTTATTCCAATCCACAACATGCCCGTCTGACTGGTAATTTGATTCGAATTGCACGACAGTTGGACCAAGATAACCCATCACCTTATGAATTTTATTTTCATCAGGGTACCTATCAGGCAGTCGTTGCATCGCCAGAGACGTTAGTTCGGCGTGATGATGATAAGTTGATGACCTACCCATTAGCCGGTACGCGTCGACGTGGTAAAACAGAAGCAGAAGACATTGCATTTGAAAAAGAATTGACCACCAGCAAAAAAGAATTGTCTGAACATAATATGCTTGTTGATCTGGGACGTAATGATTTGGGAGCCGTCAGTAAAATAAGCTCAGTTAAAGTCACCACACATGCAGAAGTACTAAAATTTTCACAGGTCATGCATTTAGGCTCAGTTGTTGAATCGACCGCATTAGATAATCTTACTGCGTTAGATTTATTAGATTCAGTCTTTCCGGCAGGAACACTATCAGGAGCACCTAAAGTACATGCGATTGAGTTAATTTATAAACACGAAAGAATTACTCGAGGGATTTATGGTGGTTGTTTTGGCTACTTTGATTTTAACGGCGATGTAGATATGGGAATTGGTATTCGACTGGTGTACACACAACTTGATCAAGCAACAATCCATTCAGGAGCTGGCATTGTGGCTGATAGTAATCCTAAACATGAATATCAAGAAGGCTTCAATAAAGCACGTGCAGTTAATCTAGCGATTATTAAAGCTGAGGAGGCAAAATGATGAAAATTTTAATCGATAATTACGATAGTTTCACTTATAATTTGTACCAACAAATAGGTTCATTTGATCCAGATATTAAAGTGATTAAAAACGATGAAGTGACTTTAGATGAACTCAAAACCATGAATCCGACCCATCTAATTTTGTCGCCAGGTCCAGGCCGTCCAGAAGATTCAGGTATTAGTTTGGAAGCTGCCAGATATTTTGCAAATCGCATTCCAATGCTAGGTGTTTGTATGGGATTAGAAGTCATTTGTGTGGCGTTGGGTGGTCGCTTAAAGATGGCTAATCGCTTGATGCATGGGAAAGCAGGCGAAGTGACTTTCGACATTAATGATCCATTATTTAATGGCTTAGATAAAGACGGGGTCGTGGCGAGATATCATTCACTCGTGGCAGATCCAGCAACATTACCAGGAATTTTCGATGTTTCTGCCATGTCAGAAGATGGCGACATTATGGCGCTGACTATTCCATCAATGGACATCTATGCGGTTCAATTTCATCCCGAATCAGTGATGACGCAACCAGGATTAGGTGACCAAATAATTGAAAATTTCTTAGAGTGTTCTGCAATTGTCAAATAACTTAATTAAAAAGTATTGACAAAGTTCTAATCATGTTTTAATCTATTTACAACTTAATATTTGTCCACATGAAACCGATGAAGTGGAGATCAAGATAATCGTGCACGCACAGAGAGTTGACGTAGCTGGGAGTTCAACCGAACGCAGATTGTTAAATGGACCACGGAGGGAATGCTGAAAGCAGCCAGGTAGCGGACAAGAACGGTAATTCTTGAGTATTAATGAAAATTACAGATTACATTCGAAGAATGTGAGATGAAATTTGTAATTAAACGGAGAGAATTGTTCTTGGAAGCTGAGTTAATCAAACCTAACTGCAAGTACCGCATTACGTCAGACACGCGTCAGTTGTCAGGAATGTGTTTGCATTCTGCAAAGAGTAGAAACGATTTTATTCGTTAGTACTAATTTTTCAGGTGGATGATTTAAGGACTTAATAATTTTAGTAATTGTTTTGTTCCTAAATTATCCCAGAAAATAACTAGTACGTTCTGAATTAAGGTGGCACCGCGGAGAATCCGTCCTTATAACAAATTGTATTTTGTTATGTGGGCGGATTTTTTTGTGATTATGAGAGTGTGACATTACTCGATTAACTGGCGAACACGATATGGAACAAATTTAGAAAATTCAAGGGAGATCAACATGATGACACGATGGCAAACTTCAAAAATAATAACTAATCAAATTAAACTAATAAAAATTGAAATGAGGAATTTAAAATGATTGAATCAGCAATTAAGAAACTTTCACTTAAAGAAGAATTGAGCTTTGAAGAAGCAGAAACAGTAATGAACGAAATTATGGATGGTAAAACTGATGATATTCAAATTGCAGCATACCTGACAGCATTGAATATGAAGGATTCAAATCCAGACGAAATTGCCGGAAGTGCCAAAGCGATGCGCAACCATGCGGAACCATTTGAAGCTGGCGAAGAAGTACTAGAAATAGTTGGAACTGGTGGAGATCATTCAAACAGCTTTAATATTTCTTCTACATCAGCTATCGTCGTTGCAGCGGCAGGAATCCCAGTTGCCAAACATGGTAACCGTGCTGCATCATCAAAGAGTGGTGCGGCAGACGTACTCGAAGCTTTAGGGATGAATATTAATTTAACCCCATTACAAAGTGAAAAATTATTGAAAGAGGCCGGCTTTGCTTTCCTTTTTGCACAAGAATATCACAAGGCTATGCGTTATGTGAGTCCTGTTCGAAAGGAATTGGGAATTCGAACGGTATTCAACGTACTTGGACCACTGACAAATCCAGCACATGCCAGTCGGCAATTACTTGGAGTTTACGATCAAAAAATGATGCAAGATCTTGCCAATGTGCTGGTTAGCTTGAACGTGACAGATGCCATGGTTGTTCATGGCCAAGACGGATTAGATGAAGTTACCTTAACAACCAAAACAGATACAATTGAAATTCGAAATGGCAAAATGACTAAATACGAAATTAATCCACTTGATTATGGATTTGAACTTTGCAAACCAGAAGATCTTGTCGGTGGGACACCGGCTGAAAATGCTGCAATCACTCGGGCAATTTTAAACGGTGAGAAAGGACCTAAACGCGATGTTGTCCTTTTGAATGCTGGAGCGGCTTTACACGTTGCTAACCCAGAATTGAGTTTGGCTGATGGCATTAACAAGGCAGCTGAAACAATCAATAGTGGGTTAGCCGCAAAGAAACTGGATCAAATTGTGACATTTACAAAGGGAGCAGTTGCATGATTTTAGATGACTTAGTAGCATCCACTAAAAAAAGAGTTGCTGCAAGTAAGCAACAAATTAGCACTGATGAGATGAAACAACAAGCGTTGGCAATGCCAGTAAAAAAGGAACGTCCTTTTGAACAAGCGTTGGCAAAGGATGGATTGAATATCATTTCTGAAGTCAAAAAAGCTTCGCCCTCAAAGGGAATCATTGCAGAAGACTTTCCTTATTTGGAAATCGCCAAATCGTATGATGCAGCCGGCGCTGATGCTATTTCAGTGTTAACGGAACCAGAATACTTTAAAGGCTCGATTGAATACCTGAGAGAGATTGCTGCTGAGGTTAGCATTCCAGTTCTACGCAAAGACTTTGTTGTTGATGAATATATGATTTACGAAGCAAAAGTTGCGGGGGCATCAGCAATTTTGTTGATTGTGGCAATCTTAACTGACCAAGAATTGCAAGCTAATCTGGCTTTAGCTGACTCACTTGGTTTATCAGTTTTAGTCGAAGCACATGATGAAAATGAAATTCAGCGGGCACTAACGGCAGGAGCCAAAATCATTGGCGTCAATAATCGTAATTTAAAAGATTTCACAGTGGATTTTTCGAACAGTGAACGATTAAGAAAATTAGTTCCATCTGATAAAATCTTTGTTGCCGAAAGTGGCGTCAAAAAACCGGCAGATGTAGTGGAATTAAAGCAACACGATATTCACGTCGCATTGATTGGCGAAACGTTAATGAGAAGTGATGATAAACAAGCGATGATTCGGGAATTAAAGGAGGCGTAGTTATGGCAAAGGCTAAAATATGTGGGCTAATGAGACTTGAAGATATTGAGGCCGTCAACAACGCGCATCCAGAAATGGCGGGTTTTGTATTTGCCGATAGTCGTCGTCAAATCAGCGTACCAACTGCCCAAAATTTCAGAACTCATTTAGACAATGACATCAAAACGGTTGGGGTTTTTGTAGAACCAGATATGAAAAAAATCGAACAGCTCGCTAAGGACAAAACCGTGTCGGTAATTCAAATTCATGGCAAACAAAATCAAGAGACAGTGACAAAAATTCAAGCGTTAGGTTTGCAAGTGACTCAAGTTATTCATCCAGGGGAAGAGCTAATTACTAAACCGGATTACGTGATGTATGATGGACAAAATCCAGGGTCGGGCCAGTTAATTAACTGGACTCAGATCAAAAAACCTGATCAACCAGTTTTCTTGGCTGGTGGATTAACCCCAGAAAACGTCGCTAAAGCTATACAAGCAATCCAACCTGACTTTGTCGATGTTAGTTCGGGAGTAGAAACATATCAACAAAAAGATTCCGCAAAAATAAGCAAATTTACACAGGAGGCACATAATGGATAAAGTAGAAGAACAAACAAAAGCAGGCCGCTTCGGTCAATTTGGTGGTCAGTACATACCAGAAACATTAATGGGTGAAATTGATCGGTTAACTGCCGCATATAATAAGTACAAAGATGATCCAGACTTTAAGGCTGAATTGAAGGATTTATTAAATAACTACGCTGGACGTCCATCATTGTTATATCATGCAAAACGTATGACAGAAGATTTGGGCGGGGCGCAAATTTATCTCAAACGGGAAGATTTGAACCATACTGGTTCACATAAATTGAATAATGTTTTGGGACAAGCTTTATTGGCCCAACGGATGGGAAAAACGCGTTTAATTGCGGAAACTGGTGCTGGTCAACATGGGGTTGCCACTGCCACCGCTGCCGCATTGATGGGGATGGAATGTGAAGTCTTCATGGGTTCATTAGACGTTGAGCGTCAAGCGTTGAATGTTTACCGGATGGAACTACTAGGTGCCAAAGTGCACTCAGTGACAACGGGTACAGGAACGCTAAAGGATGCTGTTAACGCAGCGATGCAAGAATGGACTCGTCGGGTTGATGATACTCATTATTTGATTGGCTCAACCATGGGACCTTATCCATTTCCAACGATGGTGCGTGATTTTCAATCTGTTATTAGTGAAGAAATCAAAGCCCAATTGTTAGAACAAACTGGTAAATTACCAGATGTCGTTTTGGCTTGCGTCGGTGGTGGTAGTAACGCTATGGGTGCCTTTTACAACTTTATTGATGACAAAGATGTTCGCTTAATTGGTTGTGAAGCTGCTGGGAAGGGCATTGATACGGATCAACATGCAGCCACACTTGGAAAAGGCCGGACTGGTATTTTTCACGGTATGAAATCAAAATTCCTCCAAGATGATGATGGTGATATTAAGGAAGTTTACTCAATTTCAGCTGGACTCGATTATCCTGGGATTGGACCTGAACATGCTTTCTTACAAGAAATTCATCGCGCAGAATATGTTGGGATTACTGATGACGAAGCGGTCGACGCTTTTGAATATATCGCTCAACAGGAAGGTATCGTAGCAGCAATTGAAAGCTGCCATGCGGTTGCTTATGTGAAAAAATTAGCACCAACAATGCGTAAAGATCAAATTATTGTATGCAACTTATCCGGTCGTGGCGATAAGGACGTTGCCGCAATTGCTCGTTACAGAGGGGTGGATATTCATGACTAAATTACAAGATGCGTTTTCAGATCCAAAAACATTGGTAGCTTTTACAGTTGCTGGTGATCCTAACATGCAAAAGAGTGTTGACTATGTATTATCAATGGTTAATGCCGGGGCAGATGTGATTGAACTGGGGATTCCATTTAGCGATCCAACCGCAGATGGTCCCGTAGTTCAAGCTGGTGGCTTACGTGCCTTTGCATCTGGAATTACAACGACTAAAGTCTTTGAAATTGTCAAAATGATTCGCGCACAAACCGATGTGCCATTGGTATTCTTGTCCTATTTAAATAAGTTGTTTGATTATGGTTACCAAGCATTTTTTGAAAAGTGTCAAGAACTCGATGTCAATGGCGTTGTGATTCCGGATTTACCATATGAAGAACGTGGTGAAATTGCCGACTTGGCAGAAGGTCATGGAGTATCAATCATTCCATTAGTAGCTCCAACTTCAGGTGATCGAATTCAAAAGATTGTCAAAGATAGTACAGGTTTTGTCTACTTAGTTTCATCACTTGGAATTACTGGCGTTCGTGATGACAACGAAATGAGTCATGACTTAAGTGCTAGTGTCGCTGAAATTAAGAAATACACTGATGCACCAGTTGCAGTGGGTTTTGGTATTCATACACCTGAACAAGTTGAAAAAATGAATGAAATTGCAGATGGAGCTATTATTGGTTCTGGAATTGTGAAGCTAGTTGAAAATGATCCAGACAATGCTAGTGCAGCGATTGAAGAATATGTCAAAGCTATCAAAGCATAAAAAAATATCGCAAAATCAGCTGTTTGCTGACTTTGCGATATTTTTATTTTTGGGTCTTCGTCAACTGGTATTGGTGACCCAGATATTGGAACATCCTTCGGGATGTTCTTTTATTTTACAATC
>NZ_BJEB01000012.1 GCF_005405445.1 Paucilactobacillus nenjiangensis | reverse complement strand
GCTCCCTTTCGATTTTTTATGTTAGCTTCGACACCTTCATTCTAAATCTGATGGGGGCATTTTTGTATAACCCATTTGCTCTCCACCCGCATAGCAGGTGGCTTTTTGTTTCGCACACTTGACGTGCTCAACCAGGTCTAAAGACGCAAAAAAAGGGTGAAATCAACGATTTCAGCCCTTATATCAGGTGGTGATTTAGTAATTTATTTTGCTTCTTCAGAAGTAGCATCACTTGCTGATTCAGCAGGTGTTTCTTCAACTGCTTCAGCTGAACTTGCAGGTTCTTCACTAGAATCAGCAGGTTCTTCGGTTTCAGCTGTTTCACTAACAACTGGTGCAGCAGGTGCTGGAGCGTCAGCTGGAACGACACTAGCAACAGCAGCTAAATCAAATGTTAAATAAATTCCTTCAACATCTAAAACAACTGTCTTGTTAGTGTTATCAACTGAATCAATCACACCATGAAGACGACCAATGGTAATCACTTTATCGCCTTTTTTAAGGGCACTAACCATATTTTGATGTTGCGCACGTTGCTTTTGTTGTGGACGGATCATTAAGAAGTACATTACTGCTACCATCACAACGATTAAGATAATTCCTGAGTAACTTTGCATTAATTTGAACATCCTTTCAGTTTTACTATCTCTACTGTATCAAAAAAACTTATAAAACACGAGTCAATTTACTAAAAGTTACGTGCATTTTCTTCATTAAACCCATATTGTTCAAAAACCATTTCACGAAATTCTAGTACTTGATCGTTTTTGATTGCTTCACGCATATCTTCCATCAAATGAATTAAGAAATACAAATTATGATAACTCGTTAATCTGATTCCAAAAGTTTCATTGACATGAATCAAGTGTCGAATATAAGCTCTGGTGTAATTACGACAAACATAACAATCACAATTGTCATCTAATGGATTAAAATCACGGGCATATTGAGAGTTTTTAACAACTAGCCGTCCATGTGATGTCATACAAGTCCCATTTCTAGCGATTCGCGTGGGTAGCACACAATCAAACATGTCAATTCCACGAATAACGCCATCGATTAAGGAATCAGCTGTCCCAACACCCATTAAATAACGTGGTTTATTTTCAGGTAACAATGGAGTTGTGAACTCCAAAACGCGATTCATTTCTTCTTTGGATTCCCCAACTGATAACCCACCAACAGAGTATCCTGGAAAGTCCATCGAAACCAAGTCACGAGCACTTTGTTGACGAAGCGCTTTAAACCCAGCTCCTTGCACAATTCCGAATAATCCTTGCGTGGATGGATTTTGATGGGCTTTTAATCCTCTTTCAGCCCATCTTGATGTCCGTTCCACAGACTTTTTAATGTAGTCGTAGGTCTCAAAATATGGGGGACATTCATCAAAACTCATCATAATATCTGGACCTAAAGCATTTTCAACTTGAATTGCTTTTTCAGGCGACAAAAACATTGTCCGACCACTAGAAGGATCTTTAAATGTAACTCCTTCTTCTTTAATATCGCGATGCTTGGCAAGTGAAAACACTTGAAAGCCACCAGAATCGGTCAAAATTCCTTTGTCCCAATTCATAAATTTATGCAGGCCACCAGCCTGTTCGACCAAATCTTCACCTGGTTGCAACCACAAATGATACGTATTTGCCAAGATAATGCCGGCACCCATTTCATTCAGTTCTTCGGGGGCAATACTTTTAACAGTTGCTTGTGTCCCGACTGGCATAAACATTGGGGTTGGGAATGTGCCATGCGGAGTGATGATTTCACCAGTTCGAGCTCCAGTATGCTTATCTTGGTGAATCAATCGGTACTTAATTGCGGGTTCCATAAAATCTCCATTTCATCATTTAACTGTAAATTCCAGTTAATAGTATAACAAATAATTCATTTAATTTGGAACAATGTGTTTTAGGCTGTCGGTTTATTTGACAAACATTGCATCCCCAAAACTGAAGAAACGATATTTTTCCTTAATTGCATGTTCATAAGCATTTAAAATCTTATCACGACCAGTGAACGCAGCCACTAGCATCACTAAAGTTGATTTAGGTAAATGGAAGTTGGTGATGAAGGCATCTACGACAGTCCATTTATAACCGGGCATAATAAAAATATCAGTCCATCCAGAATCAGCTTGTAATTTGCCATTAAACTTTGTGCCAATGGTTTCAAGAGTACGGATTGAAGTTGTTCCAGTCGCGATAATGCGACCTCCATTGGCACGAACATCATTCAACGTCTTTGCAGACTCTGCATCCAATCGATAAAATTCACTATGCATCACGTGATCTTCAATTCTCTCTTCATCGACTGGACGAAAAGTACCAAGACCCACATGCAAAGTTAAATAAACAAGTTTAACACCCTTATCTTCAACCTTTTGCAATAATTCTTTTGTCCAATGAAGTCCTGCCGTTGGTGCTGCCGCTGAACCATTTTCTTTAGCATAAACGGTTTGATAACGATCTGGATCATCCAATTTTTCTTTAATATAAGGTGGTAATGGCATTTCACCTAATTTTTCCAGAACCTCTAAAAAGATTCCTTCATAGTGAAATTCAATCATCCGACCACCGTGATCAAGTTCTTCAGTAACTGTGGCAGTTAATTCACCGTTTCCAAAAGTTAAGACTGTCCCGATTTTAATTTTCTTACCTGGTTTAACTAATGTTTCCCAAGTGTCACCCTCAGTATTGTTTAACAACAAAACCTCCACATGAGCACCAGTATCAGCTTTAATTCCATAAATTCGTGCTGGTAAGACACGCGAATTATTCATAACAACGGCATCCCCAGGATTTAATTGATCAATTACATCATAAAAATGTTGATCTTGCATCTCACCGGTTTTGCTATCCAAAACAAGTAAGCGAGAAGTATCTCTTTTTTCAATTGGGGTTTGTGCAATTAATTCGTGTGGTAAATCATAATCAAAATCATCAACAGTTAAATCTGACATTAGTGCTATTCTCCTTTAATTTCGGGTATTCCTAAGTGTTTATACGCCAGGGAAGTAGCAATTCTTCCTCGCGGTGTTCGTTTAATAAAGCCAATCTGTAGTAAATATGGTTCATACATTTCTGAAATTGTATTGGGTTCTTCACCAATGTTGGCTGCTAGTGTACCTAGCCCTACTGGGCCGCCTTGATAAAACTCAATCATCGTACGTAACAGTTTCAAATCAATTTCATCTAAACCGCGATTATCAACTCGCAGTAAGTCCAATGCATATGAAACAATCTCTTGATCCACATCATCACGATTTTCGACCTGAGCGAAATCTCTCACTCGCTTCAACAATCGATTGGCAATTCGTGGAGTCCCTCGTGAGCGTAAAGCTAACTCGTGCGCCCCACTGGCGACCATCGTGATTTGAAAAATTTCGGATGATCTAAAAATAATTTGCTGCAACTCTTCAATCGTGTAGTAATCCATATGTTCCACAATTCCAAAACGATCGCGTAATGGCGCCGATAATGAACCCGCCTGTGTGGTAGCACCAATTAAAGTAAATGGAGGTAATGGAAAATGAATTGGGTGCGCTGTTGGGCCTTGCCCTACGACAATATCAACAAAAAAATCTTCCATGGCTGAATAAAGCATTTCTTCAACAATTTTTGGTAACCGATGAATTTCATCAATAAACAAGACATCCCCCGGCTCTAATTCATTCAATAATGCCACCAAGTCACCTGGCTTTTCGATTGCTGGCCCACTCGTTGTCCGGATATTTACTTTCATTTCATTGGCAATCACCATTGCCAACGTTGTTTTCCCAAGCCCTGGAGGCCCATAGAGGAGTACATGATCTAACGCTTCTTCACGTCCACTAGCAGCTTGAATATAGACATCTAATTCATGTTTAATTTTCGTCTGGCCGATATATGCATCTAACGTTTGAGGCCGTAATGACTTCTCAAGCGAGTTTTCTAGTTCATCCTCACTTTGTCCAGATAAAATATTTTCATTGTCATCATCCATCAAAACGACCTCCCTTCATCTATTTGGTTAATAATGTTAAGCCTTGTCGTAAATAATCATCCGTGGTAGTTTCTGGAATCTCACGTAATTTTTTTGCGACTTTTTCGACATCTTTAGTCCGATATCCCAGTGATTCAAGTGCCGATAATGCATCTGATAATGCCAAGATATCATTTGACACTTTGACAATTTCACTGCTGTTTTGACTTCCAGTATCTAGCTGTAAAATTTTATCCTTCAAATCTAAAACAAGTTGACCAGCTGTTTTTTTACCAACACCTGGAAACTTAGTCAGATATGCCGCGTCATCATTCGCAATCGCATTGATTAATCCACTGTGGTCTGCATTGGCTAAAATAGCGAGTGCACTCTTGGGACCAATTCCTGACACGTTAATTAGTTGCTCAAATAGCTGCTTTTCCGCTTGGTCAACAAACCCAAATAAGGTTAGCTCTGTTTCGCGGACTGCTTGATAAATATAAACCCTTACCACTGAATCTTCAGTGTATCGGTATGGGTTAGCAGTTAATACTCGATAGCCGACCCCTTGTACGTCAACAACAATATAGCTTGGCGTGACAATTGTGATTTTACCTTCTAGATATTCGTACAATTGGTATTCCTACTCTTCCCTAAATTTACTTTAATAATTCTATCATAAAGTTATGTATGGCACAGAAGAGATTTATCATCTAATCTGTTAAATTAGTCCACAATCAACTTAAAACTCATGGTCATTAAATTCACCAGCATAGGCACTGTGTGAGTCTTGAATTCGTTTAAACATTTTTTCAAGTTCTGGTTCACTAAATTGAATGACGACTGGTCGACCATGAGGACAATTAAAAGGATTCTCGCATTTAGGTAGCGCGACCAACAGCGCTTTAGCTTGATCATCATTCAGATAATGGTTGGCTTTAATCGCTCGTTTACAGCTCATCATAATGGCCGTCTTCTCACGAAATTGAGCCACGGTTAAATGACCATCTGTAATAATCCAATCAACCATTTCTCGAATTGTTGACTCTTCTTGTCCTTGCTTAAACCACGTAGGATGTTGGTGAACCACAAAACTGTTTTGTCCAAAGGGTTCCAATTCCAGCCCTAAACTTTTCAAAACTTCCATATGTTCCATAATCATCATTGCATCAGCAGTTGGATAATCTAAGACAATCGGTACCAACATTGTTTGCGCATCTTCACTAACTTTGCCGATTTCTTCACGATAATACTCATAATTAATGCGTTCTTGGGCGGCATGTTGATCGACTAAGTATAAGCCATCCGCTGCGGAGGCCAACAAAAAAGTCCCACGAAACTGACCAATAAACTGTAATTCAGGAAACCGTTCTTTACTTCGATCAGTTTTATCGTTTAAATCTAATTCAAGATTCTCTTGTTGATGCTCAACTTCAGGCTCCGGTTGTCCATCACCAAAAACAGAAACTCCGGTTTCAGCATGATATTTTTCATCAAAATTTTTAACCAACGGATCAGTTAATTCATCTGATTTAACAATCGTAATGGGCGCAACCGGTTCAACGATGGTTGGATCAGCAGTTTCTTGCGTTGTAATTTTGGGCGCAGTATAGCTACTAGAAGCATCATTGAGGCTGGATTTTAAATCATCAAAATCAACTTTTTCTTCCGTATTTAACTCACCTAAGGCATCCGGTATCAAATTTTCTTGAGCAATCGATTCTTGTAAGGCGGTAGCAATCAATTGCCCCAGTTGGTCTTCTTTGCTAATTCGAACTTCTCTCTTAGCTGGATGGACGTTTACATCAACTAAAATTGGATCCAGTTCGATGTTAATCACACTAATTGGATAACGACCCACCATTAACTTAGAACCGTACCCTTGAATAATTGATCTGGTGAGCTGGTAATTCCGAATATAACGACGATTAATCAGAATCGTGATGTATTGACGCGATGCTCGGGTGACGGCTGGTAAGGACGTATATCCCGTTACCCGGAAATCAGCATCTTCATTTTCAAAGTCTACCATTTGTCGAGCATTTGAAATCCCGTAAATTGCAGCAATCACTTGTTGTAAATTACCATTACCAGCCGTTCTTAAAATTTCATGCTGATTATGAGTAAACGTAATCGCCACATCCGGGTTGCCTAGAGCTAATCGATCGACAATATCAGTGATTTGAGCTAATTCGGTTTGGGGTGATTTTAAATATTTCAATCTGGCCGGTGTATTGAAAAATAAATCTTTCATGAAAATATCCGTACCTTGGCGAACTGCGGCCACCGAGTGCTTAATAATTTCACCACCGCGAATATTAATTTCCGTCCCGGAATCAGTTCCGTTTGAGGTAATCATTGTGACATCTGAAACCGACGCAATGCTTGGTAAGGCTTCGCCTCGAAAACCTAAGGAAGCTACTTTAAATAAATCCTGTCGCGAACTAATTTTACTGGTTGCATGCCTCTTAAATGCAGTCAAGACGTCGTCTGATTCGATACCATCGCCATCATCAATAATTCTGATACTATCAAAGCCTGAATTTTCAACAATAATGTCAATTTGTCGACTGTGGGCATCAACTGAATTTTCGACCAATTCTTTCACAATCGACGCTGGACGTTCAATCACTTCTCCAGCCGCAATTTGATCAGCGAGGACCTCTGTCAGTTCATGAATTTTTGCCATTAATTGGTCCCCTTTCCAGCTTAATATTTGAGCTTATAAAATTTCCTTTTGCCATTCATAAATTACATTCATAACATCCATAGGCGTCATGGACATCAGATTTAATTTTTTAATTTGTTCAATCACTTGTTCATACTTTGGATCAAGCTCCACTGTTTGGAATAATTCCATTTGACCTTTTGTTTCGTCAGGTTCTTTGGTTGCAGCTTTGGGTTCCTCAACAGTTTCATGAACCGCATCTGGAATGGTCACTTCTTCGCCCTCTAATTGAGACAAAATTGAAGTGGCGCGAGCCAACAGTGACTGAGGCATCCCGGCCAATTTAGCAACATGGATCCCATATGATTGATCTGCCGGTCCATCTTCCACCTTGTGTAAAAAGACCAATTCTCCGTTCTTTTCAACGGCGCCCACATGAACATTTTTTAAGTTTTCAAGAGACTTATCTAAAACTGTCAATTCATGATAATGTGTTGAAAATAAAGTCTTAGCGTGAACTTTTTCATGCAAATATTCAATAATTGATTGCGCCAATGCCATCCCATCAAAAGTCGCGGTTCCTCGACCCAGTTCATCAAATAAAATCAAGCTATTTGAGCTGGCATGACTGAGTGCATTATTGGCTTCCTGCATTTCAACCATGAAGGTACTTTGTCCAGAAACCAAATCATCGGCTGCCCCAATTCGTGTAAATATTTGATCAAAGATTGGAAGTGTGGCCGCTTTAGCTGGTACAAAGCAACCCATTTGTGCCATCACAACTGTCAAGGCTAATTGACGCATATACGTACTCTTACCAGACATATTTGGACCAGTAATCAACAAGATGTTCGTTTCACTGTCCATTGATACGTCGTTCGGCACATACGACTGATGCCCCATAAATTTTTCTACGACCGGATGGCGTCCGTCGGTGATTGACAGGTTATGTTCCGCACTAAATTCTGGGCGAACAAAATGATACGTTTCACTGACCACCGCAAAGCTTTGAATGACGTCTAATTCAGAAACTACTTTGGCGAGCTTTTGCAATCTAGCTATTGATGATTTCACGTTTTCACGAATTTGAGTAAATAGCTCATATTCCAGCGCTGTAGATTTGTCTTGAGCTTCTAAAATTAAAGTCTCGCGTTCTTTCAACTCTGGAGTTGCAAACCGTTCGGCATTTGTTAGTGTCTGTTTACGCTCGTAACGTCCCTCAGCAAGTTTATCAACATTTCCCTTTGATACTTCAATATAGTAGCCAAAAACACGGTTAAAACCGATTTTAAGGTTGCTGATACCAGTTGCTGCTCTTTCTTGGGCCTCCAAGTTAGCAATCCATTGTTTACCATTTTTCATTGCATCACGGTATTTATCAAGTTTTTCATTATAGCCATCTTTGATTACTCCACCATCCGTAATTGAGACTGGTGGTTCTTCCGCGATAGATTCCTTAATCAAGTCAGCAATATCAGTCAATGGATCCATTCCTTTGAGTAAAGTGTTGAAAGTTTCAGAATCAAGACTTTCTAGCACATAACTAATCTTTGGAATTTGTTCAAGTGAGGTTAACAATTGAATCAAATCACGACCATTAACGCTCCCATAAGCGACTCGACCGGCCAACCTTTCTAAATCATAAACTTTGGTTAACTCTTCTTGTAAATTACTGCGTTCAAAATAATGGTTGAGTAACTCTTGAACCTTATCTTGTCGGCTTTCAATGGCTGACTGATCTAATAATGGACGGTCAAGCCATTGTTTTAGCAATCGGCTCCCCATCGCTGTTCTAGTTTCATCCAACAACCAACTTAAAGTACCTTGTTTTTTACCACTTCGTATATTTGTGGTTAGTTCCAAATTGTACTTAGAATAATGATCCATTTTGAGAAAATAGGAAGTCTCGTATGAAACGGCACGTTGTAAGTGATCTAAGGCTCTTTTTTGTGTTGTGATTAAATACGAAATAAGTAATCCTACCACGTGTTCTTCAGTTGATTGATCCAGATCTTGAATTAGAAAATTTAATTCTGAGCTTTCTGAAATTGAATTTTGATGTGAGATTAAGATTGATTGCTGAGTAATTTTATTGATTAATTCATCATTAATTGAGTCGTCAACAACAACTTCTTTAGTTCTTAGATTAATCATCTCGTTTAAAACTGCATTTTGGTCTGACAAAAATGTTGTCTTTAATTCACCAGTTGATAAGTCGGTATAAGCTAGGCCAAAACTTTTATCCTCTGACATAATCGCCGTTAAATAATTGTTGTCATGTGTTTGGTCACCTTTGACATCCATTTGTGTTCCAGGAGTGACTAATCGGGTAACTTCACGTTTTACCATCCCTTTAGCTTCTTTGGGATCTTCAACTTGTTCACAAACCGCGACCTTATAGCCCTTATCAACTAAAATATCAATATAATTTTCTGCAGCATGGTGAGGTACTCCACACATTGGAATTGGATCAACCGCACTTTTATTTCGTGTCGTTAACGTTAGCTCAAGAATTTGAGAACCTTTAATTGCATCATCATTAAATAACTCGTAAAAATCTCCGAGTCGATAAAATAAAAATGCATCTTGATATTGATCTTTAATCGCCTGATATTGTTGCATCATCGGCGTTTCTTTAGTTTTTTGTGGCACGCAAATTCACCTCATCTGTCATTTGGAAATACTCCTATAATTTTACCACGATTTACGATTTAAAGTATAAATTTACCCAGGCGACAAAAAAGGATTGCCCAGAAAATTCTGGGACAATCCTTACTTTGCGTAATCAATTGCGCGAACTTCACGAATAACAGTCACTTTAATATGGCCTGGATATTCAAGTTCATCTTCAATCTCATTCTTAATATCATGAGACAAGGCTGTTGCTTCCAAATCTGAAACGTTTTTTGGCTCTACCATTACACGAACTTCACGTCCGGCTTGGATTGCATAACTATGATCCACGCCAGCATGCTTGTTAGCAATAGTTTCCAATTGTTTCAATCTTTGAATATAATTCTCGAGCGATTCGCTTCTTGCTCCTGGACGGGCTCCAGAAATTGCATCCGCGGTTTGCACAAGTACAGCAATAATGGATTCTGGTTCGACATCTCCATGATGAGAAGCGATGGTATTAATTACCACAGAATTTTCCTTGTACTTCGTTGTTAATTCAACACCTAATTCTACGTGTGAACCTTCAACTTCATGATCAACTGCTTTACCTATATCGTGTAGTAACCCTGCGCGCTTAGCTAAAGTAACGTCTTCACCAAGTTCGCCAGCCATAATGCCAGCAATCTTAGCAACTTCAATTGAATGATTTAATACGTTTTGACCATAACTAGTTCGATACTTCATGCGTCCAATAATCTTGATTAAATCTGGATGGATAGAATGCACTCCCAAGTCAAAGACTGTTTGTTCCCCAGCTTCACGAAGCTGTTGATCCATGTCTTTTTGAGCTTTTTCTACCGCCTCTTCAATTCGTGCCGGATGAATTCTTCCGTCTTGAATCAGTTTCTCAAGGGCCATCTTAGCAATTTCACGTCTAATCGGATCAAATCCGCTTAAAACGACAGCTTCAGGAGTATCATCAATGATTAAATCGATTCCCGTTAATGTTTCTAAGGTACGAATATTACGACCTTCACGACCAATAATTCGGCCTTTCATGTCATCATTTGGCAAAGTAACAACTGAAACGGTTGTTTCAGATACCATGTCTGCCGCACTTCGTTGAATAGCAGAAACAATTAACTCTTTTGCTTTTTTATCGGCAACTGCTGCTGCTTCCTGTTCACTATCACGAATCATAACTTCTCGTTCGTGAGTAAGGTGCGATTTCACATCATCTAAAATCAATGTTCTCGCATCATCTTTAGACATTTCAGCAACAATTTGTAAGTCGGCCTGTCGTTGTTCAATTAATTCAGTTACATGTTGTTGATCTCTTTGAATTTGTTCTTTGCGTGTTGCATTTTCTTGTTCTCGCTCACTTAGAACATTTTCGCGTTTTTCAATGGCGTTATCTTTGTGATCCAAGGTTGTTTCACGTTGAAGGAGTCGATCCTCTTGTTTTTGCAATTCAGATCTACGTTCTTTTAATTCTTCTTCAATGCTAGCCCGATACTGATGACTCTCCTCTTTAGCCTCGATAATAGCTTCTTTCTTGGCAGTCTCAGCGTCCTTTTTTGCACTCGAGATAATTCCTTCGGCACTATTACGTGCTTGATCTACTTTTTGTTCGTAAGTTGACTTACGGACGAAGTAGCCAATTGCACCACCGACAACTATAGCGATCGCGGCGAGAACTATGCTTAAAGCACTCATTGTTTCACCTCCGCATCACTTATTAATTTGTTGTTTGGTTAATAATCTTAAAATTTTTGAATGTGTTAAATGATTATTCACACACACTTAATTTTAATCTTGAGTGGATGGCATGTCAATAAATTGTATGAACAACAAACAAAGCTGATTTAATATTTTCATATGCTTTTTAACATTAATTTTTGCTTAAAGCCTAATTAAGTAACGTTTTGATTACTTAATCCGAACTCCGATAGTCATAATAAATTTTTTTATATTTATCGATAAAAGACAACAAAAGAGGAGCCGCAGAATAAAACTAACGTTTTGTTCAACAACTCCATCTTTTGATATAAACTATTTACGAATCAGTTCGATAAGTCAAAACACTACACGATATCCATGATTTGTTCGACTGATGTCACACAACTCCAATTAATTATTCTTGTTCTGCTGGTTGTTCGCTTACTTCTGGTTCAGCAGCTGTATCACTGATACCATCCATTCCATAAGCTGCACGAACCTTGGCATTCAACTCTGCCATTGCTGCAGGGTTATCAGCAAAATATTGTTTTGCATTCTCACGGCCCTGACCAATTCGGTCATCACCGTATGAATACCAGGCACCACTCTTGTTAACCAAGTCTTTTTCAACTGCCATATCGAGCAATTCACCAGTCTTAGAGATTCCTTGTCCGTACATGATATCAACTTCGGCACGGCGGAAAGGAGGTGCGACCTTATTTTTAACAACTTTAATCTTGGTACGGTTACCGATAACTTCAGTGCCATCCTTGATTTGTTCCCCACGTCTGATTTCAAGTCGGACAGTAGAATAGAACTTCAGTGCACGACCACCAGGCGTTGTTTCAGGGTTACCAAACATAACCCCAACTTTTTCACGAATTTGATTAATGAAAATTGCAATCGTTTTGGTTTGATTAATAGATCCTGATAACTTACGTAGTGCTTGTGACATCAATCGTGCTTGAAGTCCGACATGGGCATCACCCATTTCTCCTTCAATTTCTGCACGAGGTACAAGTGCAGCAACGGAATCAACGACAACAATATCGATGGCTCCACTAGAAATTAAAGCATCAGCAATTTCCAAGCCTTCTTCACCAGTATCTGGTTGAGAAAGTAATAAATCGTCAATATTAACACCTAAAGCTTCAGCATATTTTGGATCCATGGCATTTTCAGCATCGATATAGGCAGCTGTTCCACCTTTTGCCTGAACTTCTGCAACTGCATGAAGCGCAACGGTTGTTTTACCAGAACTTTCAGGGCCATACATTTCAATAATCCGTCCCTTAGGGTATCCACCTACTCCAAGAGCTTCATCAAGTGCAAGTGATCCACTGGAAACGGTAGCGACATTCATGTCACTTTTTTCACCCATTCGCATAATAGATCCCTTACCGAAATTCTTTTCAATTCTTTTAAGAGCAGCATCTAAAGCTGCTTGACGTTGATCTGCCAACTTTTCGTTCCTCCTCAGATTGGGGTAAATCTCTCTTAACTATCATATCAGTTAGAAATAAAAATGCAAGAAAAATCGAACAAAGGTTCGTATTTTATTTTAATTGCAACCAAATCATTTGCAACGCAGACATAACACTTTTTTCTCTAATTGAGTTACGCGATTCTGTTGTAGCAAATTGAATTTTTTTTGTAATTGTCTCTCCAAAGCCTGCTAAACCTAACCAAACTGTCCCTGCCGGGTTACCTTCTAAACTATCTGGCCCAGCTACGCCCGTGAAGGAAACTCCAATATTTGAATGCATAATTTTACTGGAATTATCTGCCATATATATGGCAGTTTCTGCGCTAACCACGCCATTTTGATTAATAATTTCTGCCGGAATACCAAGTAGCTGTTCCTTAACTTGATTCGAATAAGTCACAAACCCACCTGTGAAAATTTGAGATGCACCAGGCACTGAAGCAATTGTGCTTTGAAACATTCCTGCTGTTAAACTCTCAGCGGCGGTAATTGTCTTGTGCTTTGATTTAAGCAACTGAACTACAATTGCAGCTAAACTTTCTTGAACGTTATCTGAAAAGTAATAACTCGGAAAACGCTGTGCAATGGTCTGTTGTACCTGATCAATTATTTGCTGAGCATCATCTTGTCCATCATCAAAAATAGTTAGCCGTAACCATATCTCATTACCTTTTCCATAAGATGCAATCGAAACTCGACTTGACTCACTTACTAAATCATCCAATTCAGACATTAATTGTGATTCAGAAATACCGTAAAATTTCATTACGGTCGAAATCAATTGATGTTTAAGGTGATAGCTATCAATCAAAATTGGTACGAGTTCATCCATCATTGGTTCCATCTCAGATGGCGGACCTGGTAATAACACCACATCAGTTCCGGCCTCATTTTGATAAAAGTCTCCAAGAGCCAAACCGTGATGATTTAACAGTTTCTGTCCACCGGCCAAGTACTGGGCTTGCCTAATATTGGTTTCGACAAATTGACGATTCTGCTCCACAAATTTTTGCTTAATTCGGTCTAATTGCTGATCATCAAGAATTAAATTTGTTTTGAGGAATTCAGCAACGGCAGGTTTCGTCATATCATCCAATGTGGGACCCAATCCACCACTCATAATAATCAAATCGTTGCGTTGACTCGCAATCTTCAAAGCTTCTTGAATATGAGCAGGATTATCGCCAATCGTTGTTTGATACCTAACCTCAATTCCGATATCAGCCAATTTTGCAGCAATGTATTTTGCGTTGGAGTTCACAATTCGTCCAAGTAACAACTCTGTCCCAATTGAAATTATCTCAGCTTGCATATTTTCCTCCTTACACTAGTTAAATACGAAAAAAATTGATTTTTTTGACAAAAAAACTGAGAAATATTTAATTTCTCAGTTGGTTTGTTTATTTTAAGCCATCTGAAAAAACAGAACGACCTTTGACAAAATAATCGATGCCAGAATATACCGTGAAGAATAAGCATACATAAAGCATAATTTCACCAAATGGAATATTGGCAAGAGCGAAAAACATATTGTCTAACAGTAAGAACAAAATTGCAATAAATTGACTAACTGTTTTTATTTTTCCAGGCATTTTAGCAGCTAACACTTCACCGTTGGTTTCAATAATCAATAAGCGAAGACCAGTAACGGCTAATTCACGCCAAATAATGACGACAGTAACCCAAGCTGGAACAACATTCATTGAAGTCAACATGATAAATGCAGTCATAACCAACAGTTTGTCAGCCAACGGATCTGTGAACTTACCGAAGTTTGTAATCAAGTGATACTTTCTGGCAATAATTCCATCCAAGTTATCAGTAATAACTGCTGCTAAGAAAATAATGGCAGCAACTAATTGAGTGACCGGAACCGTAGCCCCTGCAAACGAGATAGTTCCCCAATCGAGTGGTAAAACTAACAGTAACAAGAAAAAAGGAATTGCAATTAAACGTAATACAGTTAACTTATTTGGTAAATTCAAACCAAACCCTCCAGTAATAAAAACTTTTAATTAGATGAACTTGATGAGGTGCCATTCAATTGGATTGTCACAGTTCTAACATTAGGATATGTTCCAGAATCTGTGATATCTAGTGTTTTCCCATTCAATTTAACCTTGGTACCTGCACCATTACCCACTGATAGTGTAATTGAAGTAGCAGAACTATCAACTTTAACACTCTTTGAGCCGCCGCTTTCAAGAGTCCCACTATAAAGCGTTGAACCACCTGAAGTTACTTGTAACCATGATGATTCCGTCGCTGACAAGCCTAAAGTATAATCACTTGAAACTTTACCAGTCACATTAAATGTTGCTGCACTGCTAGTACGTGATGCGGCAGTGACTTTTAAAGCACTTGAACTAGAATCTTTTTTCGATTCTGATTTGCTTGAAGAACTGGCCTTCTTACTGCTTGAAGAAGTTTTCTTCGTAGAGCTACTTGATACAGACACAGAACTGCTATCAGCATTAGTGCTCTTATTATTTGAACGACTATGGATTGCAGTCAACCAAATCGCACCCAAAATGGCAATGACAATCACGACGACAATCACCGTTGGAATGTATTGACGCAAGTTATCCAGTCCACTAGAAGTTTTAGTTTTACTTGATCGAGTTGCCGGTTCATTTTCAGTAATTTTTTCTTCATATTCAACAGAATGAACATCAGGAAGTTGTTCATTAAATTCTTGCAATAATGCTTCACCATCTAATCCGACAGTTTCAGCATATTGTTTAATAAATGCCCGGACATAAAAATCACCTGGCAATTCATCAAAATTTTCGTCTTCAATGGCAATTAAAAATCTCTTTTGAATCTTCGTGGTTTGTTGTAAATCATCAAGTGTGAGTCCCTTGGCAACACGGGCATCACGTAATTTACGGCCGATTTGACCAACTTCATTGTTATCCATTTATCTCGATATCTCCAATACTGTATTATTCACCATTACGAACGAAAGTATATCACATTTGAGAGTGCAAATGATTGAAAAAACATTGAAATTTTCTTTAGTTATTCCGAGGAATAATATGGAATACTGATATACCAGCAGGTTGAATAAATTCCGGAATAACACTCAACACATCGTCAAACGTGACAGATTCTAAAATTTCAACTTCATCTAGTAAATTCGTATTGCCGAATAATTTGCCGGCATATCTATTGGAAATGGCTTCAGGAGAGTCCATCATCCCTATCATTCGTCCCAAGATTGAACGTTTTAAGTTTTCAAAGCGATCTTGGCCTTGCACTAAATAATCATTTGCATGTTCTAAAATATCCACAATTTCGTCAGAAAAGCGCTCTGTATCATCTGTATCAGCACTAAAATAAGCAAAATGGAAGCCACGTTGCATTTCAAAATTATAACTGAATGAATCATCAATCGTACCATTGTCATACAATTCTAAATACTTATCTGATGTGTCATCAAACAAAGTATCTAGTAGCAATTCAACTGCAATTCGATATTTTAGTCCTTCTCGGCCTGGTTCTATTTCTTTTAGCCCTCTAATGCCCACCATGACTTTTGGTCGTGAAACGTCCATTTCAAGTGTTCTAAACGGTATTACATCTGAACCATCAGGCGCGTTCAATTCAAAAGAGACTTCAACATCGGTTGGTTCGTCAAACTGTTTAGCTTGTTGGTTAGCCTCAACCCACTGGATTGTCGCTTCAGGTTCAACGTTACCAACAATGAACAAATTCATATTATTAGGCTGATAGAAGGTGTTGTAAGTGGTATATAAATCATCAGCACTGATTTTTGCGATTGTTTCTTTGGTTCCGGCAATGTCAATGTGCATTGGATCTTGTGGATATATATTTCCCAAAATGCCGAAATATAAGCGCCAATTTGGATCATCATCGTACATACTAATTTCTTGACCAATAATACCTTTTTCTTTTTCAACTGTTTTAGCAGAAAAATATGGGTCTTGAACAAAATCCAATAATACATCTAGATTTTCATGAATATGATCACTGCCAGAAAACAAATAGCTTGTTTGAGTAAAGCTAGTAAATGCATTTGAATCTGCGCCTAATTTGCCAAATAAATCAAAGGCATCGTGATCCTCTTTTTCAAACATTTTATGTTCCAAAAAATGTGCAATTCCATCTGGAATTGTAATCATGTCAGTTTGTCCCTTAGGAACAAAGGTGCGGTCAATTGAACCAAAATCGACGGTCAAAATCGCGTAAGCTTTATGAAAATCCTTTTTGGGTAAAACTTGAACTAACAATCCATTGTCCATTTTTTGAGAATAAATAGTTTCATTAAATCTTGAATACTGATGTTTTTCCATGTTATATACTTTCTCCATTTAAGAAATACACTGCTTGTAATTTGAGAAGTTTTGCGACTTCCACTACAGCATCTGCATCTACCGCGTTGATTGCACCAACAACTTCATCGATTGTTTTTTCATTATCAAACATATCATTCATCAAAGCTCGTTCCGCACCGTTACTTGAGGAATCTAAGCCTGAAAGGAAATGATGCACGAGACCATCTTTAACTTCTTGTAACAACTCGTCAGAAAAATCACCTAATTCAACCGCTGCCACTTGCTGCTTAATCAATTTGATGGCTTTGCCCTTGTTCTGTGATTCAATCCCAGTTTGAATGGTTAAGACCCCATTAAAAGCATTGAAATTGCTATTTGCATAATAGGCCAAACTTTCCTTTTCACGGACGTTGACAAATAGTTTCGATAACGGTGTTCCACCTAAAATCCCGTTCATTACAATTGCTGCGTAATATTTTGTGTCTTGAAAATAAACAGGCAGACGATACGCCAAATTTAATTTTGACTGTTTTAACTCTTGTTTTTCTTCTTTTTCGAATACTTCATGCAAGGCTTGTCGATATAAAACTGTCGTATCTTTGATTTCACGAGGACTAAATTTTAGTTGACTGAAGTCAGCCAGCGCTTGTTGTTCATCAACATCGCCTAATAAAACAATATTAATTTTGTCGTGAGTAATCATTTCTTGATAGACATCAACCAGCTTTGCGGCAGTTAACCCTTCCAAGTCAGAAACACGACCAAAACTAGGTATTTGCATTGCACTATCATTATCAAAAAATAATTTTCTTAATTCCATTGAAGCATAATATTGTTTGTCGTCATTAAGTGAAGTAATTGAACTGGCCAAATTGGTTTTTTGTGTATTAAATGTGGCTTCATCAAATTTACCGTCATTAACTAACGGACGAAAAATCAACTCGCCAAGCGTTTCAATGACTTGATTTAATAAACCTGATTGTGAATACTGATCATTTAAAAAACTGGCCCTAATTTTAATGTTATGTAAGTTTCCGATTCGGCTAGCATTGGTGCCTAAATACATACCATACAATTCCGCTTCACGACGAGCTAAAGCAGTTTGGGTGGGATATTTTTGAGTACTGGTTTCCATGACATCAGCTAGTAAACTTCTAGCAGTAATATATTTTTCAGTTTGAGTTGTCGCGAAATTTACGATAATTTGATTTGTTTTAAATTGACTTGTTTTGATAATGCTTAAGTCAACACCTTCAGTTAAGTTAAAATGCAAATGTTTGCCTCCGTCATATTTATATCAATCTTTTTTCACACACGCTCAACAATACTACGTTATTATGACAAAAATTACAAATATATTTCCACCTACATTAAAATTAAATGAGATTATTTTTTGAGATTAATTGTAAGTAGATATATGGTTTGATATTATTATACCTAACGTATAGACGAGGAGAGTGTGATTGTGAAAGTAATCAAATTTGGTGGGAGTTCGCTAGCAGACAGCGACCAAATAAAAAAAGTAATTAAAATAGTTAGTTCTGATCCACAACGTAAGTGTGTAGTGGTTTCTGCCCCTGGTAAACGTAACCCTGCTGATACCAAAGTGACTGATTTACTGATTCGTTACGCCAATCAAGCAATTGAGCATAACGATTTCACTAATACCCAAGCAGCAATTATTAAAAGATACCAAGAAATTGCCGAGGGCTTTAATTTAACAACTGAAAATTTTACACCAATTAAACAAGCAGTCATTGATTTACCAAAAAAAGAATATCCAAATGATAAATATTTAATGGCAGCTTTCAAAGCTCATGGAGAAAAATTAAATGCACAATTAATTGCCAAAGTATTTACCACTTTAGGTATTCCTGCTCGTTATTTAGATCCTGCAGATGCTGGAATGGTCGTGACTAACGTCCCTGATGATGCACAAATCTTACCCGAAAGTTACAATCGGATTGCCAAATGGAAATTAACAACTGAAATTTTAGTTGTGCCTGGCTTTTTTGCATATAACACTGAAGGAGACATTTGTACTTTTTCACGCGGTGGTTCTGATATTACTGGCGCAGTAATGGCTCATGGTTTAGACGCCGATTTATATGAAAACTTTACCGATGTTGATGCCATTTTTTCAGCAAACCCAAATGTCGTCGAAAGTCCTCATGCAATTGCCCACATGACGTTCCGAGAAATGCGTGAATTGTCATATGCTGGTTTCTCTGTTTTTCACGATGAAGCTCTAATTCCCGCCATTCAAGGTAACATTTCCGTTAACGTGCGTAATACCAATAACCCTGATGCTCCAGGAACAATGATCTCATCTAAAATCGAACCTGATAAAAATTATCCGGTGCGCGGAATCTCTGCATCTAAAAATTTCTGTGGCCTGTATATTAGTAAATATCTATTAAATAAAGAAGTTGGATTCACAAGAAAAATTCTGAATGTGTTGTATAAAAATGGCGTCAGTTATGAACATATGCCTTCTGGTATTGATGACATCACGATTATTATGGATGAAAGTAACCTGACTCCAGAAATTGAACGTTCTATTATGACTGAATTACAAGAAGCAATTCATCCTGATGAAATGCATATTATTCACAATTATGCGATTGTGATGGTGGTTGGTGAAGGCATGCGTAATACAGTTGGTCTAATGGCTCGTGCCACTCAATCACTTGCCAACGCTGGCGTAACTCTACAAATGATTAATCAGGGTGCTTCTGAACTTTCAATTATGTTTGGTGTGTCCCAAGATGATGCTGACAAAGCCGTGCAAGCATTACACAAAGAGTTCTTCAAACTAGGCTAATAATTTTAAAAATAGGAGTCTGTGACAAAACTAACGTTTTGTATCACAGGCTCCTATTTGTATTAATTTTTTTAATCAGTACCACTATTAATTATTACTTATAAAATTGGTGCTAACAGTCGCGATAAGCTCTGCCGAATTTTCTTCCATCGAGATTGGTTTTCAAAATATTCCAACGTTAAAAATTTTGAATTATCCTGATCATGAAGAAAAATCAATTCCGTTGCACTAGCGAATTCACGGTCATAAAGAAATGCATTTGCTTCAAAGCTTAATTTAAAAGATCTAAAATCAAAATTAGCCGATCCAATGGAAACAATCTTGCCATCAATCACTACCATTTTTGAATGCATAAATCCTTTTTGGTAAGTATAAATTTTACCCCCGGACAATAATAACTCCTTAGAATAATACTCGGTTGCTCGATAAACAAACGGATGGTCAGGTGCATTAGGAATTATTAAACGGACATCTACTCCCGCTGTAGCAGCTATTGACAACGCCTCAAGGACACTACTGTCCGGTACAAAATACGGTGATTCAATATAGACGGACTCTTTAGCAATTGAAATCATTTTAACGTAGCCTTGTTTAATTTTTTCACGATCATCATCAGGGCCACTTGAAACAATTTGCATACTTGTTTGCCCGACTGATTTTGTCGCCGGAAAATATTTTAAATCAAAATCTATTTTGTGTTTCGCTGTTGCATTCCAATCTAAGAAGAATCGACTTTGCATTGACAATACGGCATCCCCAACGACCCTTAAATGCGTATCACGCCAAAAACCAAACTTCTCTTTACGATTCAAATACTGATCACCAACATTGAATCCGCCGATATATCCTGTTTCTCCGTCAATGATGACTAGTTTGCGGTGCATTCGAAAATTCAGACGGAAGGTGACGGGAAAAATATTAGACGTTAGAAATGGCTCTACTTCCCCGCCAAGTTCAACTAAATGTTTAAATAATTTGTGCTTTGATCCGTGTGAACCAAATGTATCGTAAATCACCCGAACCTGAACGCCATGCCGTTGCTTTTTCTCTAATATTTTAACAAATTCATTTCCAATGCGATCATCATACCAAGTAAAAAATTCAATATTGATATGGTGTTTTGCCTGACGAATGTCGTCAAAAATACTATCGAATAATTTATTACCATCCGCATAGATTCTAACTGCATTCTTTTTAGTTAAAATGGCGTTATCAGTTTCCAAGAATAAGCGCACTAATTCGCGTGCACTGCTGGTAATCTTATTTGCAGGTAAGAGTTCCTTCTCATCAATTTGAAGCTTCTGATTAGCCACAATTTGCTCAATTCCAAGTGGCTCTTGTGCCTGCAGATTGAACACCTTACGATGCGATAAACTACGTCCGGCAAATAAGTACAATAAAAGCCCGACTGCTGGTAATAGTAACAATACCAGTAGCCAAGCCCAAGTTGTCGAGATGTCACGCTTTGAACGAAAGACAATGATAAAAGCCACGAGCGTGTTTACAATTGCAACACTGTCAACTATTATCCAAAAATCCGTCATTTAGCGGCCTCCCTGTCATTAATTTTTAATAAATTAATTTTACCATAAATTAGTGTCAATTATGGCTTACCGAGCCAATTACTATTCTCGCCAAACCATTTTTCATTAATCTGTTTCAATTGGCCATTTTTTTGCATTTTGCCAAGTGCGGAATCAATCTTATTCTTTAATGTTTTATCACCCAGTCGCATGCCGACCGCGAAGTTTTCAGAACTAATTTGACTGCTTTCATAGGTTTTATATGATGAGCTATCCTTTTGATGGCGGATATAATATTCGGCATAAACCTTATCCATCAAAATACCTTGAATCCGATTAGCATTTAAATCAATAAATGCTTCCGGGAAAGTGTCATACAATACTGGTTCCTGATTTTTAATTAGGTTTTTCAAAATTTTAGGATTTTCATCAAGCACAGCGGTCCCGGTTGAACCATTTTGAACACCTAACGTTTTACCCGCCATGTCGCTAAAATTGTTGACATTATACTTAGTTTTGGTCACTAAGATTTGTTGATTTTGTTGGTATGGACGACTAAATAATACTTTCCCTTCTCGGGCAGGTGTCATTGTATAGCCATTCCAAATCAAATCAATCGTTCCATTGCGTAATTCTGTTTCTTTCATGGACCAATCAATTGGCTGAAAGTCGACCTTAATACCATATTGTTTAAATACAGCTCTGGCTAAATTAATATCATAACCAACTAATTTTCCGTTTTTCTGACGGAATCCCATTGGTACAAAGCTATCATCAAGGCCAATAATTACTTTCCCACGTTTTTGAATATGGGTCCATGTATCTTCAGTATTTGCTCTTTTTGTTACGCTCTCACAACCACTCAAAAAAATTGTTGGCACTAGAAGAACTAACAAGAGAAACCAAATTTTAAATCGCTTCATCTTCTGCCTCCAATGTAGTTATTTTTGATTTGCTTGATCTAACGAATTAACTTCCAAAATATCATCTGCAATTACTTTGGCAAAATCCATATCATGAGTGACGACTAGTTGAGTCATCCCTTCTTCTTTTAATCCTAATATTAATTTCTCGACTTCACGTCTCAAATTGGGGTCCAAGGCAGATGTTGGTTCGTCGTAACATAAGATTTTAGGATGCATAGCTAAAGCTCGAGCTAAGGCGACCCGTTGTTTTTGTCCACCCGATAATTGATGTGGATATAAATCACCTTTGTCATTTAAGCCCAAATCATTCAGTAGTTGTTCTGCTTCTGACTTAGCTTCGTCCTTAGTCTTTTTCAATACCATCGTTGGAGCTAACATTATGTTGTCAAACACCGTTAAATGTGGAAACAGATTGAAATCTTGAAATACAACTCCAATTACACTTTCTGAAGTGTCACTGGCTGCTGGGTCAAACGGAACGCCGTCAATCAGGAATTCTCCAGAATCAGCTGTTTCAAGTCCTGCAATGCAACGTAGCAATGTTGTCTTCCCAGCACCAGAAGGCCCTACAATGCTCAAAATTTCATGGTCTTTAACTGTAACATTGACATCATCTAAAATGACCCGTGAACCAAAACTCTTTTTTAAATTTTTAACTTCTAACATAGGTTTACCTCCTGTTATTTATATGAATATCGTTGTTCGACTTTGCGTAAGATATACGTGAGCACTGCAATCATGAGTAGGTAAATCACTCCGACGAGTAGCAATGGTACTAGTGAAACATCTCTGGAAGTTGCAATATTACCAGCTCTTAATAAATCACCTAATCCGATAACGTAAACCAATGATGAATCTTTAACTAAGTTAATGACTTCATTACCGACTGATGGTAAAACAATTCTGAAAACCTGTGGGATAACAATTTTGCGAATTGTTTGCCAATAACTCAAACGTAGTACTTTAGCACCTTCATATTGACCTTGGTCGATTGATTGAAGACCACCACGGAAAATTTCCGCAAAGTAAGCGCCATAGTTTAAAATGAAAGCAAAAATTGCAGCGTCATAACGTTCAAACACAACTCCAATTAAAGGCAAACCATAAAAAACGAAAATCAATTGTAACAATAATGGCGTTCCACGCATCAACCATACATAAATGTCTAAGACCCATTTAATTGGTTTGATTTTGGAATTCAATCCTAAACTGACAATTAATCCAAGGGGTAATGAACCAATTAAAGTCCAAAAGAATAATTGCAAAGTTAACCCTGCACCTTGGAATAATGATGGTAAAATTTCTGAAACATAGTGTATTGACATGTGCCATCCTCCTAAATATTGGTAATTAAACAAAAAAGATCCTCTCAAGTTAGTTATTCAACTAACTCAAGAGGACGCTTCAACCGTGGTTCCACCCCTATTTGTAAATACCTTACGATACCTACCTCAGCAAGTTTAATCATTAAAATAAAAAATGCCCTCATAGTCAATTTGACTACGAGGGCGTATCCGCGGTTCCACCTCAGCATTACTAGACTTTCGCAAGTCTAGTCTCATTAAGTTTAATGATTAAACTTATGCTGTAACGGGCTACCCGGATTTTCTTACTTATTTCAGAAAATCAACTCACAGATGTGTTTCAACTAATTATTTGATCCCAATTCCATCAATTAGGGACTTTCTATGCAAAATAACTAATTTACTTTTCTGTTCAATGTCATTTAATTATTGTCTCTAATGTTAATATGCAACTCAATTTATGTCAATCATTAAATTAAGATTTTATGAACGTAATCTGGCATATTTCTCATAAACCGCTGAAATTGGCACATAGAATACGACAAAATAAATTAAATTTAACGCTAACGTGGGTGCTAAAGTATACAAAACAAAATCTGCAAAGCTGGCACTCGCAATGCCAATAATTGAATAGGCAATGTAATTAAGCAACTCTAATAATGCAATATCTATGAAAAAAATCATGATTGAATTGAAAAATGTAGGTGAAAAGTTTTTCGATAACATTCTGGTCACCCAGACAATTAGTGGAAATAAAAAGACGAATAGTCCTAAAATACCAGCATAATAAGTATCAAACAGAAATCCAATCACCGCTGCAAAGAAAGTAAAAGGAATCACTCTCGTGTTGCGGCCCTCTTGGATAACCCCTAAAACAATCCACAAGATGACCAAATGGCTAACCATCGAATATGGGTAGCTGAATAAAAAGCTACTAAACACGCTGCTTAACGAGCCATCTAAGAAGAAAGCTAAGAGTAGCACTATTGGAAAAATGAACCTCATTCTAGATAATCTATACATATCCGGCCCCTTTACTAATCAATTTCAGCAACGGAAACAACGCTAAGGTCGTTGTAGTCTGTAGCAGGAGTAATATATATTTTCTTGGCTAGTCCGTAATCATCTTTACCAACTTTGGCAACTTTACCTACGTATAGTCCCTTAGGAGTCACGCCACCCATTCCGCTAGTGGTAATTTTGTCATTTTTCTTAATATCAGCATCTGATGTCACTTGACCCATGATTAATTGACCAGTTGATTTTTTATAGCCTGTGATGATGCCATTTACAACATCCCCAGTACTAGTTTTAATCTGAATTGCAAATCGGTTTGATGATTCATTTGAGTCACTGAGCAGCTCGACTTTACTATTGGTCTTATTCACTTCAGAGACACGCCCAATCAAACCTGATTGAGATAAAACAGGCATATTCTTGCGAATCCCATCGGTTTGTCCTTTGCTGATGACAATTTGGCTTTGCCATGATGAAGGTGTTCTTGAGATGACCGCTGCAGTGACAGTGGAATAATCAGTCAATGATTTTTGCAATTTCAATTCTTTTTTCAATTGAGAATTTTCATCGGCTAAGGTTTGATCTCGTACCTTCACCTGTGCTAATTCACTCACTTGCTTTTTTAAGGTTTTATTTTCTGAGTACGAATTCATCAGTTCTGATACCGAATTAAGTCCGGATTTAACCCCACTGATTGGATAAGAGACAACATTATTAGTGAAGCCAACAATGTCATTACCAAACTGTTGAATTAACGTTGGCGTCGATTTCTTATTTCGTAAAGCAACCGAACCAGCCATTAAGCCAAAGCAAAGTATCAGCAAAACGAAGATAACAACTAATCTTCGATTTGAAAAAAATTTTTGCATTTTAATCCTCCACTTTTAAATAAAAATGACGGCATTGGACAAAACATTAGTTTTGTACCAACCCCGCCCAAATATCTCGTGATGCTTTACGCTTCAACGAATATTTATTTTTTCAAAACATCAATACTCTTTAATGATTCGCCTGTACCAATAGCAACACAATCAAGCGGTTCATTCGCAATAAATACGGGTACTTTCGTTTCTTCAGCTATGACTTCGGGAAGGCTCTTCAACAAAGCACCACCACCAGTTAACACAATTCCATGATCAATTACATCAGAAGAAATTTCTGGTGAAGTTTCTTCCAAAGTTTCTTTGATTGCAACGATGATTTCAGAAACAACATCCTGAAGTGCCGTTGCTACATCGACTGCTGAAACTTCAATAGTCTTTGGCAAACCTGTAACTAAGTCACGTCCTCTAACGTCAGTCACGCCCAAATCATTAGCAGCTTCGACTGAAGCAGAACCAATATCCCATTTAAGTTGTTCGGCTGTTCGTTCACCGATTAAAAGATTTTTATTTTGACGAATGTACGACATAATCGCATCATTCATTTTGTCTCCAGCCATTCTAATTGAACGACTTGAAACAATTCCACCAAGGGAAATTGTGGCAACGTCAGTAGTTCCACCACCAATATCCACCACCATACTACCAGTTGGATCCATAACAGGTAACCCGGCCCCAACAGCTGCTGCAAAGGGTTCTTCGATGACATAAGCATCTCTGGCACCTGCAACGCGTGTGGCATCGATTACTGCACGTTTTTCAACTTCAGTAACTCCACTGGGAACACAAACCATTACAAATGGCTTGCCACCATTTTTGCCAATCACCTTATCAATGTAATATTTCAACATCGAAATGGTTGTATCATAATCAGCGATTACGCCATCTTTCAATGGACGGATGGCCTGGATACTACCAGGAGTACGGCCAATCATTTCGCGGGCTTCTTGCCCAACGGCAACTACATCATCAGTTTTTGTATTTTTGGCTACGACTGAAGGTTCACGCAAAACAATACCCTTGCCTTCCATGTAGACAATGGTGTTTGCAGTACCTAAATCTATTCCAATATTTTTCGTTCCAATTCCAAGCACGCTGTTTCTTCCCTTCGTCATTTAAACATTTTAATTTCAAATTATCTAAAACATTATACCATAGTGTAAGACTTGAAACACTCGCATTCCAAAAGATAAAAAGTTAAGATTTCCAAAAGGATAGGATAAACCATTGCTGTTGAGCCAATCAAAGGTATCTAATCAAATAAATCAGCTTCACGTAAACTTAAATAATCACCATCGCCAATAATAAAACTATCCAGTAGTTCCACACCCATTAAATCACCGCACTGATCCAACCGTTTACTAAACAAAATATCATTCTGAGATGGCTCCACGCTCCCACTAGGGTGGTTGTGAGCCACTAAAATACTCTCAGCGCGATGCTCTAATGCTAAGGCAAAAATTTCTCGCGGATGCACCGGGCATGAACTTAAGGTCCCTTTAAAAACAACTTGTTGAGCAACGATTTGATGTTTGACGTCTAAACAAAACAACACTAAGCATTCTTGAACGTCATCACGCAATTGTTCCACCAACTCAAGACCAATTTGCTGACTAGAATATATTTTACCAATTACCGGTCTGGATTGATGAGCAATTCGCTGTCCAAGTTCAATCCCCACTAAAAGCTGCTGATACTGCGTGTCGGATTCAATTAAATCCGTTTTAGATTGACGTTTGGCAATCTTAAAGTCAGTTAGAGTCGGGAAGGTACGCCAAAAATTACTTGCCAGTTCCCCTACTCTATTTTGCTCACTATTTGAAAAAAATTTGATTAGTAATTCTTGGTCCGTTAATTCACTCATAATCATTTCATATTCACCTCACTTATTAAGTACGATGAAAAATGCCAAAATTAGTGAAAATAATTTCGAACTTCTGAAATAAAATATAATGATCCGGTAAAAATAAGAATATCATCGGATGACATTTCCTGTGTCACTTTGACTAATCCATCTTGCCACGAATCTACCGTGTCAAACTTCGTCGAATGTTCACTAATATCAGTTGTATCAATTGATGGACGTTGCTTATACGGTGCCGCAAAGGACGTTAAAATCACTTTGACATTTGGCAATCTTAATAATTTATCCACCATTTTTTTTGCCTGTTTATCCGCCAAAATTGCCACAATCAAATACACCTGCTGTTGAGAAAAATCGGTTTCAATGGTGGTAATCAATGCATCGATAGCTGGAACATTATGTGCACCATCAATAAAAATTGCCGGTTGCTCATTGATGAGTTCCATTCTACCCGGCCAACGGGTTTCCTTAATTGCTTTTTTCATACTCTTGATACTAGGCACCATTGTTAAAACTTGACTTAACTTTAAAAACGACTGAATTGCAATAGCAGAATTTTGAATTTGAAATTCTCCCACCATCGATAGCTCAAGCTGCATCTTTATCCGCCCTGAGCGAAAAGTATACTGTGGATAAATTGAAGTTCGTTTGTTAGTTACTACTTGGTAATCTTTTTGCCATTCACTTAGTTCTGACTGAGATTTATTTGCTACCGTCTCAATTACCAATCTCGCTTCATCAGGAACATTACCTAAAACCACTGGAATTTTTGGCTTGATGATACCTGCTTTCTGGTCAGCTATTTCACTCAATGTATCACCTAGGATTTGCATATGATCCATACCAACTGTGGTGATAATCGACAAGATTGGCAAAATGATATTGGTTGAATCATAGGTGCCACCAATGCCAACTTCAACAATCACTATATCCGGTTGAATTTGTCCAAAATACATAAACATTAAGGCAGTGACAATTTCAAATTCAGTTGGTCCACCATCAATATCCGCTTGATCCATGTCCAAAATTATTGGTTCAATCTCTTGTACAATTTTCAGTAATGCTTCGTTACTGATTGGATTTCGATTCAAACTAACCCGCTCATTAAAACGAGTAATAAATGGTGAAGTGAAAGTTCCCACTGATAATCCTTGTTCTAATAAAATCGACGTCAAATAGGCAACTGTTGACCCCTTACCATTAGTCCCAGTCACATGAACCATCTTTAAACTATCTTGTGGGTTCCCCAGTTGTGCCATCAAACGACTCATCCGATCAAGGATTGGTATTTTTTTAAATTTCTGTCTACCGTGAATAAACGACAATGCTTCTTCGTAGTTCTTTATCATATTTAACTTCCTAAAAATGGCCGCGGCCAAAATTAAATTTGTCTCACGGCCATTCTATTTTATTTCTGTAACATTAACAATCTAAATTGATTATTAAGCATTTTCAAGACTCAAAAGTCGATCTTTTGCGGCTTGTAGCTTTTGTTCCCATTCAGTCTGTTTAGCACGTTCTTCTGCAACAACAGCTTCTGGAGCGTTGGCTACAAATCGTTCATTTCCCAGCTTTTTCTCGGAACGTTGAACTTCTTTAGCTAAACTATCAATTTCTTTAGCAAGCTTAGCCTTTTCTTCGTCTAAATCAACCAATTCAGCCATTGGAATGTATACTTCAGCACCGGTAATAATTGCGCTTAACGCCAATTTAGGTGCTTCAATATCTGTCCCAATCTCTAAGGCTGATGGATGGCAAAAACGTTCGATATATTCTTTGTTATTTTCAAACACTGTACCTAAATCTTTGGAGTCGACTTTAATCAACAAATCAACTGGACTAGACATTGGTGCTCCGGCTTCATTACGAATGTTACGGACTGCTTTGATCAAATCAATCAGATGATTCATTTGTTCAGATGCCTGAGTATTCTCAAATTTAGCATTTACTTCAGGATAGGGAGCATTGACAAGGGATTCGCCAACGTGTGGCATACTCAACCATAGATTTTCAGTCACAAACGGCATAATTGGGTGCATTAATTTCAACGTTTGATCCAATACGTAAGCTAAAATATTACGCGTATTGGCTTTTTGTTGTTCATCCCCACCATTTAATTTTTCTTTGGACATTTCAATATACCAATCACAGAAATCGTTCCAAATAAAGTTATACAAAATTCGTCCAGCTTCACCGAATTCAAACTTATCAAAGAGGCGAGTCGTTTCAGCAATCGTGGTATTTAATTGATTTAAAATAAATTGATCCGCTAAGTCCCATTCAGATTCAGCTGGCAAGGTTGGCACATCCATCTCGCCCAAATTCATAATAACATAGCGACTTGCGTTCCAAATCTTGTTGATAAAGTTCCAAGCGGCATCCATTTTAGTATAGCTAAAACGTACGTCTTGGCCTGGTGTTGAACCGGTAGATAAGAACCAACGAAGCGCATCAGCACCATACTTTTCAATTACGTCCATTGGGTCGATTCCATTTCCAAGTGATTTACTCATCTTACGACCTTGTTCGTCACGAATTAAGCCATGGATTAAGACGTTTTTAAATGGTCGACGTCCAGTAAATTCTTTACTTTGGAACATCATACGAGCTACCCAGAAGAAAATAATATCATAGCCCGTAACTAGGGTGTCTGTGGGGAAATAGCGTTTGAAGTCTTCGCTATCTGTATCAGGCCAACCCATTGTTGAAAATGGCCAGAGTGCACTAGAGAACCAGGTATCCAAAACATCTGTTTCTTGTTCCCAGTTTTCAGGATCAGCAGGAGCTTCCATGCCAACGTAGACTTCACCAGTTTGTTTATGATACCAAGCGGGAATTTGATGTCCCCACCACAATTGACGTGAAATTACCCAGTCGTGAATATTTTCCATCCAACTTGAAAAAGTATTTTCGAAACGTGGTGGCACAAAGTCAACACGATCATCACCATCTTGGCCATCCAAAGAGGCTTTAGCCAAGGGTTCCATCTTAACAAACCATTGCGTTGACAAACGTGCTTCAACTTGAACCCCAGTCCGTTCAGAATGGCCAACCGAATGGACAATTGGATCAATACTCAACATAAATCCACCGTCTTCAAGATCTTTGACGATTGCTTTCCGAGCTTCAAAGCGATCCATGCCTTCATACTTACCGGCGTTGGCATTCATCGTGGCATCTTCGTTCATGGTATTGATACGTTCCAAATTGTGTCGATTACCCACTTTAAAATCATTAGGGTCATGAGCAGGCGTAATTTTAACCATCCCTGTTCCAAACTCTGGAGTAACATATTCGTCGGCTATAATTTCAGCTTCACGGTTAACAAGCGGAACAATCACTTTTTTACCAACTAAATCCTTATAGCGTTCATCACTTGGGTGGACAGCAATTGCCACATCCCCAAACATAGTTTCTGGACGCGTAGTCGCAATTTCAATGTAATCTTTGCCATTAAAAGTCGTTCCGTCAGTGAATGGGTACTTAACATGGTAAAATGCCCCTTCATCATCTTGATGAATAACTTCAATATCAGATAAAGCTGTCCGGGCTTGTGGGTCCCAGTTAATAATATATTCGCCACGATAAATTAAATCCTTGTTATATAAATCAACAAAGACCTTGCGAACGGCTTTGTTAAGTCCTTCATCTAACGTAAAGCGTTCACGGTCATAGTCTAATGACAAGCCAAGTTTGGCCCATTGTTGGTGAATAATTTCAGCATATTCATCTTTCCAGTCCCAAACTTGTTGAACAAACTTTTCACGACCTAAATCATAGCGAGAAATTCCTTGTTCACGAAGTCGTGCTTCAACTTTAGCTTGTGTGGCAATTCCAGCATGGTCCATTCCTGGCAACCAGAGAGTATCAAACCCTTGCATCCGCTTTTGACGAATAATCATATCTTGTAGAGTTGTATCCCATGCATGGCCTAAATGAAGCTTTCCAGTAACATTGGGAGGCGGAATAACGATTGAATATTTGTGTGCATTTTTATCTTCATTTGGTTTAAATAAGCCTTGGCTGATCCATTGTTCATAACGACCAGCTTCAACTGATTTGGGATCATATTTGGTCGACATTTCAGTTTCTTTTGTCATAAAGTTGGAGCTCCTCTCTTTTTTACATCTACAAAAAAAGAAACCCGTCCTTGGAATAGGACGAATTTCTCGCGGTACCACCTAAATTGGGGAAAAATCCCCCTCTTTATCATGTTAACGGAATGCTCCGGATATTCTTACTGACGTTCAGAATATCAGCTCACAAGTTACCTTCAGTAGTTGGGGTGAAAGACATCTCATCGTATTGCCTTTTTTCTGAACACGACCCGACCACTTACTTTCTTGTTCGATGCTTATTGATAAATATCATAGTCAAAAATAGTTGCGACGTCAATAGCTTAAAGCAATTTCTTCATTGCATTAATTGCTGCCAAATAATTAGGCTCATCGGTTTGTTCTTCGACAATTTGACGATAAACAATCACGCCCTCGGCATTAACTAAATAAATTGATCGAGCTAAGACGCCTGCTGTTGGTACTAATAGTTTCATTTCGTAGCCAAAAGATTGTTCTGAATCGGACATCATATCCATATTCTCAACACCTTCAGCCGCACACCAAGCAGCTTGTTCTTGTAATGTATTCATGGAAACTGTTATAAAATGCACATCTTGATATTGGTCCATGGTTTGATTAAATTTCTTCGTTTGTAAACTACATACTCTCGTATTAATATCTGGTACGACACTAATCAAAGTCGCTTTTCCCAGTAAATCACGAGTTTTAACCTTTTGTTTATCCGCATTATATAACTTGAAATGTGGTAATTCTTCACCGACTTCTGGTGGATTCCCTACAAGTTGTTCAGCAACACCATTTCGTTTGATTTCCACTATGTTCACTCCTCTAATATGTTACTAGTATCAATATCTTGAATTGCTATAAAATTACCGCAAATAATGCTTTTTTGCAAGTAAAATCCTGATAAAAAACTCTTAAATTTACTGATAAAATTTAAGAGTTTCTTTGATTAGAGTAATTCTGCGAATGCATCTGCTTCTTGGTTAAGGAATTCTTCTCCAGCTTTAACTTCTGAAATTTTGATTCCATCAAGAGAACGTTGCATTAGGCCATCAATATCTAAACGTTGTTCGTAAATTCTAGTCCGTTCAAGATTAGGACGAGTTTTTGGACTTGGTGGCGCAAAAATCGTACAACAATCCTCAAATGGCAGAATAGATAAGTCATAAGTGTCGATATCTTTAGCAATTTTGATGATTTCATTTTTATCTAATGAAACTACGGGACGTAAGATTGGTAAAGTGGTCACATCATTGATGGCCATCATACTTTCCATTGTTTGTGAGGCAACTTGACCCAAAGATTCACCGTTAAAAATTGCCATCCCATGTCTTTTCAACGTGAGTGCTTGCGTTAAACGAAGCATCATTCGCCGTTGCACTGTCATCAAATAACCTTCTGGAACAATTTCCTTAATGGTTTCTTGAATCTCAGTAAATGGAACTTCAATAAATTTAATCGAACCACTGTACCGAGCCATCTTACCCGTTAATTCTTTGGCCTTAGCGAGTGCTTGTGGGCTAGTATATGGTGGACTAAAGAAATGAACCATTTCCATCGAGACACCACGTTTCATCCCCAGGAAGCCAGCAACTGGTGAATCAATCCCACCAGAAAGCATTAGCATTCCCTTGCCACCAGTTCCAACTGGTAATCCACCAATACCTTGAATTGTTTCACTCGAAAGAAAAATTCCGTTATTTCGGATTTCAACTCTCAAAGTTAATTCAGGATGGTGAACATCAACTGATAGTTGGTCAAATTGTTCTAATAAGTACCCACCAAGGCGCATATTCATTTCATTCGTGTCAATTTCAAATTCATGATCTGAGCGTCGGGTATTAACCTTAAATGTCATAGGTTCATCACCCAGTTGTTCCTGAATCATTTTAACGGCCATTTCAGCGGTCGCTTCAAATGTTCGTTCGACTTGAATTGAAGGTGAAAAGTTTTGAATTCCAAATACTAGCTTTAAGCGATTCATCACTTCATCGCTATTGGCACCATTAAGATCAACATGCAACCGATCGCGATTAGCATGCACTTTCACTTCGGGAAATTCATGCAACACGTTACGCACGTTTGAACCTAACCGATCAATAAAAGTTTGTCGGTTTTTCCCCTTCGTCGATAATTCGCCATAACGAACCATAATTTCTGAATACTGCATTCACCGTTACCTCCTTTAAGCCATAATCTTTCCAAAGCCTGCATATAATTGATCAAATACTCGGTTAAACTCCTCAGCTTCTGCCAAGGTGTTTTGGTCACCTAAACTCACACGAACAGCACTAGTTGCCACATCATCAGCCACGTTCATTGCCTTCAGCGTACTTGAAGCCAGATGCTTTTTGGATGAACAAGCACTTGTTGTTGAAATATAAATTCCTTGTTCTTCAAACGCGTGCACAATCGTTTCGCCTCGCACACCTTCAATGGCAAAGCAGAGAATATGCGGAGCAAAATTAGCCGTGTCCTCTGAAAAAATTGTGATGTTTCGCAGTCCTTGAATATGATTCAATATCGTTTGTTTAATGGTTAATTCTCGTGCGACAGCCTCTTGTTCATGATCTAACAGTAATCTTAAAGCTTTGGCCATGGCAGCAATTGCAGGAACATTTTCAGTTCCGCTGCGCAAATTGCGCTCTTGACCACCACCAGTTAGTAATGGAGCGATTTTTCTGCCAGCACGCGCGTATATAAAGCCGGTTCCTCTTGGCGCATGGAATTTATGACCAGAGAAAGTCACAAAATCAACTCGATCATTCATAATTGCATCTTGCAGTCCCTTACCAATTCCTTGTACCGCATCAATATGAAAGTGAATTTTTGGATAGTCTTTGAGCACATCAGCAACTTCCACTAATGGTTGTTCGGAACCAATCTCATTATTGACCGCCATCACAGAAACTAATATTGTATCGGGGCGAATAGCTGCCTTTAAATCTTCAACTGAAATTCTGCCGTGCTCATCAACTGGTAAATAGGTCACATCAAACCCTAGTTCTTCCAATTGTTCCATCGAGTTTTGAATCGCTGGATGTTCAATTGTTGTGGTAATTAAATGTTTACCAAATTCTCGTTTTTCAAATGCCGTTCCTTTAACGACCAAATTGTCGCCTTCAGTTCCACCACTGGTAAACAATATTTCACCAGGGTTGGCCCCTAATAATTTGGCAATTTGCGCACGGGATTGTTCCAGCAAGTTCCAGGCTGATTCCCCAAACTTATGCAAACTAGATGGATTACCCCACACTTGTTCGCTTACCTTTGCATATGTTGACACAACTTCTGGGAGAGCTTGTGTCGTTGCACTATTATCAAAATAGATCATTATTTCTTCCTTCTTCGGTTAAACACTCTGTCATACAAATGAGTACCAGCCGTGCAGGATGTGCGCTTAACAGGGATAGACTATTAGGCGCTGATTCGACTCCATCCAAAACAGAAATAGTATATCAGAATTTTTAATCATTTAATAGATATTTATCTTAGAAATTATTTATTTTCATTTTAAATTGCGTTTCAAATAACCATCGAAACCGTTAATCTCAAAAAATGTGAACAAAAAAGCTATGACAACTAACTAATTTGTCATAGCTTAGATTGAGTTATTTACCGTAATAATTATCTTCTAAGCGCTTATAAGATCCAGGTTCAACCTTATCAAGCACCGTAGCGATTGTTTCAAGACTAGCTGAATAATCGTAATCTTCATCAAACAATTTCTGTGCCTTTTGCACGGCAGCTTCAACTTCGGCGTTATTTTCACGTAAGCGATTTGCATATTGAAGTAGTCTTTCTGCTAGCTGTGCACTATCTTTAATGTCATTGGTTTGTTCTTCCAACGTTTCTAAGTCAGATTGAACAATCAATAATTGCTTAGTAATATCTTCCATATTAATTTTAATTTTATTAATATCAGAGTCTAATTTCTTAATTTCATCACTGACAACAAAGAAATATTCCAAATATGCTTTTGGTAGACCGGGTAGATTAAGGCCTTCAATATGTCGTTTGATGCCATGAATATCAATAGCAAATTGTCGTAAAGTTTCCTTTGCACGGCGTTCATCGTTTTGTAGTCCAGAAACACTGTCGTTAATTTCAGTTTGTTGTTTTTCAATTTGCTCCAACTGAACCAAAGCTTCTTGTTGTCTAGCTAAAATGTCACTATCAACGGCTTGTTTAGCTTCAATTGCATTCAAATCATTTTGATAGTCCTTTTCCAGTTGGCGGATTTGTTCACCCAATCCTCTGGCAGTCTCTAACTCCCCATGATCTAACGTGTAGTTTTGACCCAATCGGTCTAGTTCCAACATCAATTCATGATTTTGATTTTGAGCATGAATAATAAACTTGGACACTTGTGGCATAATTTCAGTCACCTGTGGGCGTGCGTCAATTTCTGTTTGCATCAACTCATACAAATGATCAATTTGGCGTTCAATCGTTTCGTCAGCTTTCGTAACTGCATCGACATCGAGATCTGCCAACTTACCCAGTACTGCCACTCGTTGTGTTTCCACATTAGCAATTTGAGTTTCAATATTGCCATCATTAAAGTTGAAATCATCCCCAACAAGTTTAGTATAACCTGCTTTGAGTTCTGCTAGTTGGTCTGCATAATCAGACTGGAGCTTTTTGTACAGGCCAGGAATAACACTGATTAATGACTCCAAATGATTAGTGTTAACTTCCAAAGTTGCAAGAATTTCTTTAGCCGAGGCGTGATCGCCATTTGTCGTCAACGTACTAAATTTATCAAATTCATCCTCTAATTTTGAGAGTTCATCCTCCAAATTATCAATACTGTCACCAAACTTAAAGTTTTGTGACAATAATTGTTTTCTTAGTTCTTGATATTTCTTTTCCAATTTAGAAACAGCTTGTCGATGTTTTTGGTCAATTTTTTTGAAATCATTTAGAGTTTCACGTGTTTGAGTCACATCGTGTTGGGCCACATTAACTAGATTGTCCAACATTTTAACGTCACTTTGCGTCTTAATAACGTTAATACCCTTAATTTCACGGGCAATATTATCAGCCAGTTCGTCAATTGCTTTAAATTGCTCATTTCTAATTTGATCAAAACTAGTTTGTAATTGTTTAAATTCTTCTAATGACTCTCCAGTTAAGCTCATCTTTAAACCCGATTGCAATTCCTGCTCAACATGGAGTTCAACTAACCCGTATTTTTTTGCTTTGATATCGTTCACGCGATTAGTCGTTGTCTTCCGAAATATGTATAAGCCACCGACGATAATTGCTGCGATAATAATTAACCCAATTAAGACTTGCAGCATGTAATTTACCCCACCCTCAAAAATAGATACGTATAGTTTGCATTTTAATAGTAAATTTATTAAAATTCATTTTACTTAAAATTATAACATAGACGAATTTATGGTACACTACGTTTTTATTAAGAATTGATTAGGAGTTATAAATTATGACAGAATCACTACTGAATCAGCAATTAGATGCACTTTTATTTGAAGAAACTAATACCATTTCTAACATGTCAAACGCCTCTGCGTTACTATTTCAGACATTAGCAGACGTTAATTGGGCCGGATTTTACCTTTATGATGCCAATAACAATGAATTGCATTTGGGACCCTTCCAAGGAAAAGTTGCCTGTATGCATATCAAAAACGGTTCCGGTGTCTGTGGGACCGCACTAGCAACCCAATCGATTCAACGCGTGGCTAATGTACATGAATTTCCTGGTCACATCGCTTGTGACAGTGACTCAAATTCAGAAATTGTTATTCCATTATTTACCCAAGATGGATCACCAATTGGTGTTTTAGACATCGATTCAGCTAAACTCGATCGTTTTTCTGCAGCAGATGAACAAGAACTTGCTAATTTTGGCAAAGTTTTATTACAACATATTGACTAGCAACTACATTTTGAGGTATACTGGCGTTTGTGTAAAATAGTGCAGCAGTATGCGGGTAAGCTCGTCAACAGATTGATGCCATCATGGTTCAGCAAGTAACCTAAGCTGTAAAGGTGAACGCTGCAGAACAATCTGCACGAATATCGCGCTTACGTTCGGATTATTTTACTCCAAAAAATATTTGGAGGACTACAATATGTCTCGTTATACAGGTCCAAGCTGGCGTCTTTCTCGTCGTCTTGGTGTTTCACTTTCAGGTACTGGTAAAGAATTAGCTCGTCGTCCTTATGCTCCTGGTGATCACGGTCGTGATCGTCGTAGCAAATTGTCAGAATACGGCTTACAACTTCAAGAAAAGCAAAAGTTGCGTTTGACATACGGAATGACTGAACGTCAATTCTCTAACTTATTTGTACGCGCCGGTAAAATCAAAGAAGGTACTCATGGTACTAACTTTATGGCTTTACTCGAGCGTCGTCTAGACAACATGGTTTATCGTTTAGGTTTGGCAACTACTCGTCGTCAAGCTCGTCAACTTGTTAATCACGGTCATATCACCGTTGATGGCAAACGTGTTGATATTCCTTCATACGAAGTTACCGTAGGCCAAGTAATTGGTGTACGCGAAAAGTCAAAGAACTTGGTAATCATTGCAGCTGCTGTTGAAGCCGTTGTTGGTCGCCCTTCATATGTTGAATTCGATGCTGATAAGCTCGAAGGATCATTAGTTCGTATCCCAGAACGTCAAGATATGGACGCAGAAATTGATGAATCATTAATCGTTGAATATTACAACAAACTATAATTCATTAGATTTTAAAAAAGTTGATTACATTTTATGTAATCAGCTTTTTTTCTACCCTATTAGTCTCGTATCACCCAAATTTGATAAATATTAATCAAATCAGCGATTGTAGCCTGAATGATATCAAATTGATCCTCATTACTAAAGAAACCGTCATGACGAGGCCATTCAATTCCAACCATAAATTCAGCGGATTTAACTTTGGAATATCTGTCAATGTAGTTACTTGTATTCTCCAGCAGTTGCATGCCTTTTGTAGTATGGTCGCCACTGACTCCATATTTATCATTTAATTGCTGAATTGCGGCTTCTGAATCTTGCAAATATTTAGCATTAAAAGGATTTGCTTTGGATTCTGACAACAGGCAAAGTTTCAAAAACATTCGATCATCCCAAAAGCCCAGTTCAAAATGAGGATCTTTTTTGTAACCACGTTTGTTGGGGCCAAAAGCAATCCAAGTATCGACCGGTGGATTTACAGTTCTTCTCGCATGCTTGGCGACATGTTGATACACTTGGAGACCTTGCTTTGAAAAATAATCATGTAATTGTTCTCCAGTTTTTTCAAATTTTGGATCAATAAATTCTCTAATTTTACCTAGTCTACCTTGTAAGGTTAAATCTTCGAAAATAATAAAATCTGATTCATCATACATAATATCACTCGTTTCATTTAATCAATTTACATCATGGTATAATAGATATGATAAAAATGAAAGGAGCATAAGTTATGTTAAGCAATAATCCGATTCCTGAAGATGAACATCTGCAAAATGCAATTTATGGAACTCCCAAGGTCAACCCAGATGAGCAGAGAAAATATCTGGGTACTTTCCGTGAACGAGTGGGATTAACAATCTCCGTTAAAGAATTAAGTTCACGTGATTGGACCAATGAATTTAGCCAAGAACTGGCACAAGATTATGTTCAAATCATTTTTATTAATGGTAATTTACCACAAGAAAAAATTAATCCATATATCATGATTGCCTCTAAATCAGGGATTAATTTTACGATGAAAACTAACCCTGAATTTCGAACAGAGCCAGATAACTTTGCGATTGTAGTTGCGAACAAACAGGCAATTCACATCTCTCCTGTTGACATCACATCCAAATATCCAGTTGCCACTGAACCTGACGTGGATACACCCAAACAATCATTTTGGAAAAAATTATTTAAATAAAAGAGGTAAAATTCTGTGCAGCCATTAGCTTATCGTATGCGTCCCACCAATTTAAGTGAAGTTGTCGGTCAACAACACTTAGTTGGTGAAGGCAAAATAATTAATCGAATGGTAACAGCCAAAATGCTATCGTCAATGATCTTATATGGTCCTCCTGGTACTGGAAAAACCAGTATCGCTAGTGCCATTGCCGGCTCAACAAAGTATGCATTTCGAATGTTAAATGCTGCTACCGATTCAAAGAAAGATTTACAAATTGTAGCCGAAGAAGCCAAAATGAGTGGTACCGTAATTCTTCTCCTAGATGAAATCCATCGCTTAGACAAAACTAAACAGGATTTCTTATTACCACATCTAGAAAGCGGCAAAATAATTCTCATCGGGGCTACCACTGAAAATCCTTATATTTCCATCAGCCCTGCCATTCGCAGTCGAACTCAAATCTTCCAAGTATTTCCACTGTCCGAAGATGAAATGGAACTGGCCGTACAACGAGCTCTAACCGATAAAGAAAATGGCCTTGGCAACATGAACATAAAATTGGAAGATAACGCCTTACTTCAATTGGTTCGTGCCACAAATGGAGATTTACGTAGCTCTTTAAATGGCCTAGAACTTGCCGCGAAATCTACCACACCAGATAAAAACGGGTTAATCACCCTAACTTTACCAATTATTGAAGAAAGCGTTCAGCATAAGGCCCTATCCGCCGACAAAAATGGCGATGCCCATTACGATGTAATTTCAGCATTGCAAAAATCAATTCGTGGTAGCGACGTCAATGCGGCCCTCCACTATTTGGCAAGATTAATCGAGTCTGGAGACTTACCAATTATCACACGTCGCTTAATGGTGATTGCATACGAAGATATTGGCATGGCCAACCTGCCTGCCGCAGCGAGAACCATTGAAGCCGTGACGGCTGCCGAAAAGCTAGGGTTTCCAGAAGCTCGAATTCCACTAGCCGATGCTGTAATCGAATTATGTATATCACCAAAATCAAATTCTGGAATGATGGCCATTGATAAGGCCATTGCTCAGATCAGAAGTGGTAATTTTGGCGATGTCCCAGCACACCTCAAAGACGCACACTACAAAGGTGCTGATAAATTGGGGCATGGCGTTGATTATCAGTATCCTCATGACTTTCCCAATGATTGGGTTAAACAACAGTACCTACCAGATAAAATTAAAAACGCAACATACTATGAACCAAAAGCAAACGGAACCTTTGAACAATCGCTAGGCCAGCGATATCACCAACTATTAGATGCACAACGTAAAAACCAGTAATTATTTGCGCTGCTCTGGTCACCATGTTAGAATAAGTTAAGGAATTCTCAGGTGTACGCGTTGTTCATTTACAGTTTTGCCTTACAGTCTCACTACATTGGGACTAGTGCTAAATTATTTGGATAACATGCCTTATCTTTTGGTAGTTAGAGATTTAATTGCCATGTCCCACCTGTCATTAATACAGGGTCATCACTGACGAACAGTTAACGGCACCATTAGAGTTCCTTTTATTGAGAAATTAAACTGAGTCCGAGACGTTCTCGGACTTTTTATTTTGGAGGCTGAACATTGATTGCCATACTGACAATTATTTTCGCATTAATCTTACTTTTTCTAGGAAGTTATCTATTAAGTCATAGAAATAAGCAATTCATGTACTTTGATCCAACTCAACAACCAGGGCTCAAAACAATGATGACCTTTTGGGGGGCCGAATTTTTATTAGTTGCTATTGGCTGCGTTGCCGTGGCAATTACTGGTAACGAAGTCTGGACAATTATCATTCTCACTATTGGCAGTTTTTCTGGAACTTTCATGTTAATGACAATGACCAGATTTTTGTATAAAAAATAATAACGTTTTCTTTGCCTTTTCGCTATTGTTCAACTACAATGAATATATAGATAAATAAGGGGGAATGGCATATGTTACAACAATACGAACGTATTTTAGTCCCAGTTGATGGTTCAAAGGAAGCCGAATTGGCTTTCCAAAAGGCTGTTGCAGTCGCAATGAGAAACGGTGAAGGTACAGAGTTACGACTAGTACACGTCGTGGATACCAGAGCTTTCCAAAATATCTCAAGTTTTGATACTTCAATGGTTGAACAAGTAACTGAAACCGCTAAAAAGACATTGGATAAATATATTGAAGATGCCAAAGCTGCGGGTCTACAAAATGTCAGTTACACTATTGAATATGGTGCTCCAAAAACCATCATCGCGAAAGACATTCCAACCGAAATGAAAGCCGATTTAATCATGATTGGTGCAACTGGTTTGAATGCGGTTGAAAGACTATTGATTGGATCAGTTACTGAATTCGTTACTAGGAATGCCATCTGTGACGTCTTAGTTGTTAGAACAGATTTAGAGAACAAACCCTTTCCAAAGAAAAATAAAAAGTAATTAAAAAGTGGCTGGGAAAAAACTAACCAGCTATAGAAAAATCGACCAAGAATTCTATAATTAATAGAATTTTTGGTCGGTTTTTTGTTTTTTTTATATTTGATAATTGTTTATGTGAAAAATTAGCGGTTGCTTTGGTTAAAATTCCCGCTAATTTTGTTAGAT